>CAZPIR010000102.1:0-9729 GCA_964586085.1 uncultured Anaerolineaceae bacterium
TTTTTCGATCAACGCGTTGTATGCGGGTCGAGGATATCAAAGAGGCGTCTCTTGAAACGCCTCTTTGAATGCAAGTTGATCTGGAATTTGTGCTGGTACTCGATGTTTAAGGATTGACGATCAAGGTCAGTTCGCGAGTCGTGACCAGTCCGGCGAGATTGCGCGCTTCGATACGATAAGCAAGATTGCCCAACTCGGTTGGACATTCCTGCGCTGTGCCAGCGAGCATCCCATTGTCGAGAAGGATGATGCCGCCACGAAAGATGCGCACCGAATTCACATTCCCACTGACATCCCAGGACAGCGTTGCACATTGTTGCTTGGTCACGGCACCTGGATTGATGGTGAACACGTTGATGATTGGCGTCAACGGCGGTAGGATGGTTGGTGTTGGTGTTGGGATCGGCAATGTTGTTGGTGTAGGTACGAATGGTGCGGTCGTCGGTGGGGGCGTCGCCGTTGGTCGCGCGATGACGGTCATATCGCGCTGTGAGCGGGTACTGCCGCCGGGTCCAGTGACATCAATGACATAGGATACAACGCCGATGCCAGATGGACAATTTTGTTGCGAGCCACGCACCGGTGCGCTTTCCCAAACTGTCGCCCCATTGCCCGTCAACGTAACCTTGTTCACATCGCCTTGCACATCCCAGGTCAGGTTGACGCATTGTCCCAGGAAAATCTGGAAACTGGGATCCACCGTAAAGCGAGCGATGGTCGGCGCTGTGGGTGGCAGAGGCGTCACATCAATGCGAATTTGCCGGGTTTCAACTTGATCGTCGGGTTTGACCACACGCAATTCGTACACGGTTGTATTTTGCAGATACACCTGGCGCGATCCTTGCCCCGATACGCCGCGTTGTTCCCACGGCTCGCCAACGATGTAAAGATAAATCGCTTTGACATTCGTCACGTTCCATGTCAAGACGACACGTTCACCGGCTTTGATGCCGGTGCGATCAACCGAGAAGGTAATCCCGGGCACCGGGGTTTGGGTTGGCAAGGGAGTCGGGGTTGCGGGCGGCGGCACTTGAATGCCAACATACAGTCGCTGACCCAAGGCGACTCCTTGCGCGTTACGCATTTCCCACCATGCTTGATATGTGCCGGGAACGATGGGCGCGAACAATTGGATTTGCAGATCGTAAGTATCGTTGCGCGGGACGGCGCGCTCGATCCTGGTTGGCACGCCACCCATTCGCGCGGCGTCCACATTACCTTGGACAAAATGTACCGAGTAGGACGAATCCCACACGCACGTGCCGACATTGCCCACCCGCCAACTTTTGGTGAAAGCTTGACCTGGGTTCATGGTTGCGAACACGGTCATGTTCCGGTCTTCGATGGTCAAATGTTGGATGAACGCCAAGCTATCAACACATGGCGGCGGCGGCGCGGCCGGCACCAGCGTTAAGCGTGGTGTGGGGCTGATCAGTCCCGGCAGTACGCCGAGATACTGCTGTGCGAGTTTTGTGAGCGTGCCATCCAACTGCATCTGCGTGAGTGCCTGGTTGAGATTGTTCCGCAAACTCAATGATCCTTTACGGACTTGAATCGCGTAATTCTGTTTGGCGAGTCCATGCCCCACCAGCTTGACGCCGCCTTGCTTGACCGCGTCTTGCGCCGGCAAATAATCCATTACGACCACATCGAGACGATTCGCTTTCAAATCATCCAGCGCTTGATCAACCTGGGTGTACGCAAAGAAATTACTCAACGGCATTTTGTCGGTGTTCACTAGACTGGTGGTGAGCCACGTCTCGTAAACACTGCCCCGCTGAACGCCGATGCGCAGTTTTGCCATGTCGTCCACCGAACGGATTTCGCCGAGGTCTGCATCTTGACGTGCGAGCATACCGTCTTCGCCGACAAAGTACACGTTGGTGAAATCCACATACCCTTCGCGTTCGGGCGTGACCGAGATCGCCGCGATGGCGGCATCAATCTGCTCGACTTGCAACGCGCCGGTCAATCCATCGAACGGAATATCCACGTAAACTATTTGCAGACCCAAGCGCTTGGCGATTTCGTTCATCAACTGAATATCAAAACCATCCAGGACAAGGTTTTTGCCGTGGTACGAAAAAGGTGGATAGTCGCCAGCAGTTCCAACGGTGATCTTGCCCGCCGCTTGGATGCGCGCCCAATTTCCATCGTCGGCCATCGGCAAGGGCGGGGCAGAGGTTGTGTCGGGCGATGGCGTGATCATACTCGCAATCAAAAACGCGAGAACTATAATCATCAAGGTCGCAAGACCGATGATCGCCAAAACTGGCAAGGTAAGGGATTCTCTACGCCAATTGGGTAGGCGTTGTTGTGGTTGCCCAGGAGTTACCGGAATCATCTTCACGCCCCCACCTTTAATCGCGCCGCGAAAATCACGCGCTTGATCATGAGTAAAATCGCCGCGATGATGTATGCGATGATGCCCCAGATCACATTGTCTTGGTTTGCCACGCCCGCAACCATAAACAGCATCACCACCAGCGAGCCGCCCACCAACCCGCCGATGAGACCAAGCGTGATGTCATACGTTTTGCCCGGCACCATACCGATGAGCCAGCCAACGATAAACCCTACAATGATCCAGGATTGAACAACCATTTTACTTGACTCCTTCCATGGAACGAATTGTCAACGCCAAGCCGGACCGGGGGACGATCATGCGTGCAGATCGTGTTTAATCGCGTCGAACTGTTCTTTGTTGATTTCGCCCCGGGCATAGCGCGCCTTGGAAATGTCCAACGCCGAGCCGCTCGTTGTTGCAACGGCATGTCGCGGCGTGCGCGCCATCAATAACAAGACGATGGCAGTCCCGGCAATCGCAATGAGCCAAAGATAAATCGGCGCGATGGTCGCGCCTATTCGGTTCAGCATTTCAGAGTCCATACCAAAACTAGTGTATCCCAACATCCCAGCGCCACCGAGCAACAAAGCCGCCAGCACGCCGAGAGCGATCATGAAAAGCAAGCCTAATTTTTTCATTGTGGTCTCCTTTGAATTTTCTCGACTCAGCATACGACTCCTTGAGCGAAAAAGGTATCGTTCGGACTAGTTGGCTTTTGTCGTAAATGTAACGAGCGCGTTGTCGTTAGTCACGACAACGCGCTCGAAAAAAAATCGCGCCATTCCGCCAAACAATCCTGGACTGGGTTATTCAATCAGTCCATGTTCAACCGCATAACGCGCCAATTCGACATTCGACTGCATGTTCATCTTTTCTAAAATCCGCATGCGGTAGGTGTTGACGGTGCTGGGTGTCACGGCAAGTTCATCTGCAATGTCACTGCTCTTTTTGCCGGCGGCAATCAGACGCATCACTTGAAACTCGCGATCCGAAAGTGTTTCGTGCGGCAGTTTGCCACTCTCGGTATCCAACTCGATTGCCAATTCTTCGGCAAGCGAGGCGCTGACATATTTGCCGCCACTGACGATTTTGCGAATTGCCTGAACGAGTTCCTCGGTCGCGCTTTGCTTGGTTATGTAGCCCGCCGCGCCGGCTTTTAACGCGCGCACCGCAAAGCGATGCTCCGGATGAAAACTCAGGATCAGCACCGGCACATGCGGATGTTTTTGACGCAACTCTTTTAACGCGTCCAGCCCGCTTTCGCCGGGCATCGTAATGTCCAGCAGAACAATGCTCACGGCAAGTTGTTCGAGTTGCTTGAATAGTTCCACCACATTGTTTGCCGTGCCAACCAACGTCATATCTGGCTCACTACTCAGCGTTTTCTTCAAGCCTTCGCGAATCAGCGCGTGGTCGTCTGCAATCAAGACGTTAATCATGGCTGTACCCTTTGTCATCGTTACCTTCTCTGGTGACATTTGTTACACCGGGATTTGAACCGTGACGACGGTTCCCTGACCCGGTGATCCCTGGACGGTCACCTCGCCGCCAAAAATATGCGCCCGCTCGCGCATACCCAGAATGCCAAACCGATTTGCATCTGGGGTTCCGGAAATTCCCTTGCCATTGTCGCGCACTTGAAGGATCAAGTTATTGCCTTCTTTCCACAAACTCGCTTCGACACGGGTCGCTTGCGCGTGGCGTGCTACATTCGTCAAGGTCTCCTGCATGATGCGAAACACGGCGGTCGAACGTGCTTGGTCTAGGTTCGGTTCATCCAGGTTGGAATTGAACCGGCATTCGATTTTCGACCGTTCCTGAAATTCCTGCATCTGCCATTCGAGCGCGGCGCGCAGTCCCAGGTGATCCAACACCCCCGGACGCAGTTCGCGCGCAATCTGGTGAATGGTCTCGATAGCATTGTTGACAAGTTCGGTCGTCGCGCCAATTTCTTCATGCAACGTCGCTGGCGATTTTTTGGGACCCTCGCCATTGGTCTCGCGATCTAGGAAAGCCAGGTCCATTTTGATCGCGGTCATCAGCGTGCCCAGTTCGTCGTGAATCGTGCGCGCGATCTTGATGCGTTCTTCCTCGCGCGCTGATTGAAGGTGGGCGGCGAGCAGACGCAGTTGCTCTCTCGCGCGCGCATGTTCGGCAACTTCGACGCCGAGCTTTTGGTTGGCATTTTCAAGCTCGTGAGTACGCCGAGCGACCCGCTGATCCAATTCCTGGTTCAAGGATTGCGCGGCGTGGTACAAACGCGCATTGTCCATCGCCAACGCCGCGCGCCGCGCCAGGTCTTGCGCCAACTCGAGATCGGCTTGCCCATAGTACCGACCCGATTCAGCCGAGACAAAGGTAATCGCACCAAGTGTTCGCCCCGGCGCAATCAAGGGCACGACCATCAACGATTTCCAACCAAAGTCAGGCAATGTTTCCAAGGTGGTATTCCCGTGCCCAGAGGTACGTTGCTTGTCCATCAAGGGCGGCACCAGTTTGGGCTTGCCGGTTTGAATCACGCTTGGGACGCTGTACGGCACATTCGGATTGTCGAGATAGCGACGTTGCAATTCGTGCGCGAGTTCTACTTTTGCCGGATCAACGTGCGTCAATGCTAATTGATGGATCGTTCCATCTTCCACCGCGATGTACACCGCACACCAATCCGCAATATGCGGAACCGCCAGCCGCGCGACGCTCGCGAGGGTTGTTTCGTAATCGAGTGATGAAGCCAGCACATCATTCACCTCGGCGCGAAAACGCGCGGTTGTTTCTGCGAGCTTGCGCGCCGTAATGTCCCGGATGATAGCCGTGAAAAATTTGGCTTCCGCCGTTTGCCACTCGGCAAACGAAAGCTCCAAAGGAAATTCACCACCATCTTTTTTGCGTCCGACGAATTCGGCGGTTTTGCCAAGTATGTCATTTGTGCTGGCGGCAACGATGCTTTGAACGCCGGATTGATGCGCAAGGTGAAATTGTCTCGGCATAATCGTGGTGAGCGACTGACCCAGGATTTCGTCTACGCGATAACCAAACAGAGTTTCGGCGGCGTGATTCCAGTATGTGATTATACTTTGCTGGTCAATGGAAATGATCGCGTCAACGGCGGATTGGGCGACGGCGCGAAATTGTTCTTCGCTTTCAACGAGTTTCTTTTCTGTGCGCTTGTGCTCGCTGATGTCGCTGAGAACGACGCGATAGGTTTTTTCTCCCGCTTCGCTGTCATGCCCAGTCGCCACTTGAACGCGTGCCCAAAATGCAAAGTTGCCTGCGGTGCGATGGATCATGCGCAGTTCGCACGCTTGCGGTTCGCCGGTGGCAAAGAGTCGGCGATGGCACTGATAAAAAATATCTTGGTCTTCCTTGGCGATAAAACGGGACAAGGGTTGTTTTACCAAGATATCACGCGGTACGCCCAACAAGGTTGCGGCGAGCAGGTTGGTTTCGAGAATGATATTTTGCTCGGTGAGGGTGAGATAGCCGACCGGCGCGAGGTCGTACAGATCAAAATACCGCGCGCGTGTGATTTCCAACGCTTCCTGGACGCGGTGCAATTCTTCGTTCTGCATTTCCAGTTCGATCTGATGCACCTGCAATTCGTGGAATAGTTGCCGTGTTTGGTTGGGCGAGAGCGATGCCAGATTCTCTGCGCTCGTCCGGCCCAGTTTTTCCTCCGCGTGCTGACGTAAATCGCGTCCAGGGTCAGGTTGAGACCTGGATGGATCAGGTTGATTTGTCATATATAACATTCCTTGGGCTTACAACGATGAGGCGAATTCGGGAGCCAATCGCTCCCAATCGAGTGGGCAACACCCAGATGAGCGCGAGAACAGTGAGGACGAGCGCACCGTGCCGAAGATCAAAAGCCGTGGACACCTGCTAGAAAACATCTTGCCTCCATCGCGACAGGGAGAGTTCTGTCGAATGTTGGACCGCTTGCATTATATCACAGATGCGTATTCGTGTGCGTAACATTTTCACGAGTGACGCAAATACATTTTGCACGCGACCTGGAATCAATAAAGCGTTGTCATTAAAATATGACACCCCGTGCCTTGTGGTTGCGACAGAAAAAACATACTCCCAATGATTCCCAGTTCACAGCAGAGATTGTATACTGATGATGTCTAATCCAGAAACTATTTCGCCAAGAGGTGGGCATGAACTCGAATGAATCGAACGGGTACGGTTTAGCGGACAAGTGCGCTCACAAAGTGAGTGTGATGATTGTAGATGATGACCCGGCTTTTTTGCAGGTCATTGTGGCATCCTTGCAGAAATGTCACTGCGAGCAACTGGATATTGTCGGCACGGCGAGGAGCAGTGAGGAATGTGTCATCCAGGCACAGGCACTCGCGCCCCAAGTTGTGTTGATGGATCTAGATATGCCAAGGCGCGGCGGGTTGTGGGCAATTCCACTTTTGCACATCTTGTTCCCAGAAACACGTGTCATTGCACTGACGCTCAATGATGGCGCGGATTCGCGCCGAGCGGTCCTTGCCGCCGGGGGGACCGATTTAGTTTCCAAAACGGCTTGGAAAACCGATTTGATCCCGGCGATTCATCGTGCCGTGCAACTGAACGAGCTGGATCCACTCTTTGCCTCCGTCTAGTCAACTCATCAAACGAGCCTCTCTTCACGAACGCGTTGTCATAATTAGCGACAACGCGTTCGTTTTATCTACGACAAAAAGCATCTAGTCCAAATGATTTCTTTCTTGGGCAAACGGCTGTATGGTATGTTTGTCTTCGGAGCAGATTAACTGGTCCACGCTCCGAGTCAACTTGATCAACTAGAAAATCTAGAAAAGGAGAACAACCCATGTTAGAAACTGTGATTGTCGTACTCGTGATTCTGTTCCTTCTTGGAGCACTACGCTAGCCGGACATCCGCCGCCGGAGCATTTGCCCCAGCGGCGCTTGGCTTTCAGTCCCATTTAATTTTATCAGCAGTCCATTCATTGCCAAATTAAGTCGCTCGCCATGAAACCCGAGCGCAAGTTCTAAAAAGGAGAACACCCATGTTAGGAACCATTCTACTCGTTGTTTTGATTCTGTTACTGATTGGAGCATTTTCGGGCAGTCGAAGGTGGGGCTATTTCCCCAGTGGCGGTCTGGGACTCGTCGTTCTCATTGTCCTCGTTTTAGTGCTCACGGGTAACATTTAATCGCTCTACCATCTGAAGGAGTTCTATCATGAATGACAATGTCGCAGAAGGACGTTGGAAACAATTGCACGGAAGCGCGCAAGAGCGACGAGGTATTCTTACCGGTAATGATCTTGAGCGCACCCAAGGCAAACTTGAAAAGCTTGGCGGCGCCCTGCAAGAAAAATACGGGCACGCCCGCGAAAAAGCCGACAAGAAAATGGAACGTCGTCTGAAAAAATACGATCAGAAACACATCGCGCAGACAGAACGCATGCGGCGGATGAACAAGCGCCAGTCCACGGGCTGGTAAGTTCGATCAAAAAAATCAGGAGGATCAACTATGAACAATGACATTTTGGAAGGACGCTGGAAACAAATGCGTGGTAGCACAAAAGCGTGGTGGGGCAAGCTCACCGACAGTGACCTGGATCGCATCGCGGGCAAACGCGATCAACTCGTCGGCGCGTTGCAAGAAAAATATGGTTACACGCGCGAAAAAGCCGGCGAAGAAATTGATCGCCGTTTTAAGGAATTCGATCAGAAGTACAACAAGCCCGCGTAACTGTTATCCAGCTTAACCTGCGCCAGTCCACGGGCTGGTAAAACGGTTGGCAAGAAGGAGTTATTGGCATGAATAGTTTGATTGATTTTTTGCAGAGTAGCACGGGGCGCATTATCCGCGTGATTCTTGGACTTGCGTTGATATATGTTGGACTCGTCATCTTCGGTGGCACAGCCGGCACCATCTTGGCTATCATTGGACTAGTGCCGATGGCGATGGGAATTTGGGGACCCTGCTTGCTCGGATTCATTTTCAAACAACCCAAGCAAGTGTAAAGCACACATCCTAATGCGACACCCGCGCCAAAGCGGACGAAGAAATGCACCAGTCCATTGGCTGGCACAAGTTCGGTAAAAGGAGTAGGGAAATGGGAGTACTATCTTGGATCGTCGTAGGACTGGTCGCGGGCTGGCTCGCGGGTCAGGTGATGCGTGGCGGTGGCTATGGTCTGGTCGGTGATATCGTGCTCGGTATTATCGGCGGACTGGTGGGCGGTTATCTCGCCGGCGCTCTGCTCGGAGTCGCGGACGCGGTAAACGGTATCAATACGGTCAGCATTATCGTCGCCTTTGTCGGCGCCTTGCTGTTGATTGCGGTGAGCCGCATGTTCTTTCATCCACATCGCGCCTAGATGGTTGAAGCATCGTTATGGGCGACCAATTTCAAATTGGTCGCCCATAAAAATATAAGAAAGAGAAACGCTTATGTCTCTGACACGTTCAATCCCACTCGGGCGCATTCTCGGCATTCCGGTCGGGCTAGACTATTCCTGGTTTCTGGTTTTTGCGCTCATCACTTGGTCGCTGGCAAGTGCGTACTTTCCTGACCAATATCCGGGTTGGAGCACCGGGTTGTACTGGACCGTCGGATTGGCAACGAGTTTATTGTTTTTTGCCTCCGTGCTTTTGCACGAACTCGGTCATTCGGTGATTGCATTACGCAATGGCATCCCGGTGCAAAGCATCACGCTGTTCATTTTCGGCGGGGTCGCGCAAATTAGTCGCGAACCAGGTTCGCCGGGTGTCGAGTTTCGCGTTGCCATTGCGGGACCCCTCGCGAGTTTTGCGCTTGCCGGATTGTTCTACGTCCTGGGTTGGTTTGGCGCAAGCATCACGCCGCTTGCCGCGCTCGCGACCTATCTGGCTTACATCAATGGCAGTCTGGGACTGTTCAATCTCATTCCCGGTTTTCCGCTCGATGGTGGTCGCGTGTTCCGCGCAATCGTTTGGCGCGTCACGAATAGTTTTCGCCGTGCCACCGAAATCGCTGGCGCCGCCGGAAATTTTTTCGCCTGGTTATTTATTGTCTGGGGCGTGTGGCAAATGTTCAGTGGCAACTTTGCCAACGGCGTGTGGATTGCCTTCATCGGCTGGTTCCTGCAAAATGCGGCAACGGCAAGTGTCAATCAGATGACCCTGGAACGTTTGCTCACGGGGCACACGGTTGGCGAAATTATGACGCGCGAATGCCCAACCGTGGAGCCGGGTGTAACACTCGATCAACTATTGCACGATCACATTTTAACGACCGGGCGCCGGTACTTTCCCGTGGCACGCGCTGGACGAATTGAAGGATTACTGACCTTGCATCACTTGAAGCAAATTCCGCGCGAACGCTGGGCGACGACAACTGCGGCGCAAGTGATGACGCCGTTGACCAAGTTGCGGATC
>CAZPIR010000103.1:0-9724 GCA_964586085.1 uncultured Anaerolineaceae bacterium
TTTGCCCTACTCTGACGGTGCAATCTCTTTTACTTCAATCCAGCATTCATTATCAAGCGGGGTAATCCAATAGCATGAGAGAATTCTTTGTTCGGTGGTCTCAACATAGACAAAATCCAAGTCAGCATCAACTATTCTCATGGCTTTTTCTGGTGGTGTACCTACGAATATCCAATCAGGAGTTGATTTTGGACTAAATGTAGCAGTATACGTTTTCTCGAAGTATTTTCCGCCAACAAAACATCCTGCAATCGAAAGTGTCCATATCAGAGTTAAGACGAATATTATAAAAAATACGGGTCGTCCTGATGAAAGATTTTTCATTTGCAATAAATTCTCCGAACTTGTAATGCATTAACTTCGGATGACTAAATGGAATGTCGCCAAACTTATATTCCACGAACCTCCGAGTGCGGGAAACACGGAATTTCACGCTCAACTTTCCTTGCTTCACGCACCCTCATTTGCCGTAAACAACTCGCACTCTCTCGCTACGCCGTCAACTCGCGCACAACGTCGCTCACCATCTTGCCGTCGGCGCGTCCTTTCATTTTCGGCGCGACCTCTTTCATCACCTTGGGGAACTCTTTTGTGCCCAACGCGGCGATGATCGCGGCAACCTCGGCTTTGACCTCGTCGCGGCTCAACTGCTTGGGCATGTACACTTCAAGCACCGCAATCTCGGCTTGCTCTTTTGCCGCCAACTCTGGTCGGTTGCCCTTGAGATACACTTCGGCAGATTCGCGGCGTTGCTTGATCTGCTTTTCGACCACGCCCAACAATTCTGTTTCGGCGGCTGGCTTGTCGGCGGGACGTCCCAGTTCAAAATTCGCAATCGCCGCCTTGAGCATTCGAATCGTCCCAAGTCGCGTTTCGTCCTTGGCTTTCATCGCTGTTTTCAAATCTTCGTTCAGTTGTTCGCGCAGTCCCATTTTTTCGTCTCCTGAAATAAATTCGGCGGCATTGTAGCGCAGAGCCAACCCCAAGTCAAACTCATTGTGACTTTTGTCATATCCATTGGCTGGGTAACCTGTTAGAATGTGCGCGGTGTGATGACTGGGCACCCTCGACGATTGAATGGCTCAATCGGGCGGAGGGTGTTTTATTTTACGCGCGAAATCAATCCAGACGAAAGGATTCTCTATGCCGGGACCCCAAGACTCGAATGCTTTATCAAGATGGTTTGGAAATGCCTTTGGCGCATGGGTGTTGCTGTTCGCGCTCATCGGCGGAATTGCCGGAATGGGAATTTTTACCTTTGCCTACGCCGAGGGCACCTCGTACTTTTCGGACGACCCGCAAGCGTGCGCGAACTGTCACGTGATGCGCGAGGTGTACGATGGCTGGGTGCGCGGTCCGCACAAAATTGTTGCCGGTTGTAACGACTGTCACACGCCGCACAATTCCTTGTTTGCCAAGTACGCGGTCAAGGGCTTGAATGGATTCAATCACAGCAAGGCGTTTACACTGAACGATTACCCCGAAGTTATCCGCATCACCTCGTTCAATCGCGCGGTTGCCGAAGCAAACTGTATTCATTGTCACGAGGAATTGGTCACGCTGATCAGTCATCCCGATGACAAGCATCCAACCGATTGTCTCCGCTGTCACGTCGGCGTTGGACATGGACGCTAACTGATAAATCGAAAATCCAAAATTATAAAGGGAGGTTGTACATGACGCAATCCAAATCGCCCGCACGCAATTTGATCTGGCTGGTTGTCGCGTTCGTCGTCGGTTTCTTGGCGTTGATGGGTTTGAGTGCCTTGCTCGTGAGTGTGCAAGGGCGCAAAGCCGAAGCGGTGCAGTACCCGCTCAAGATCGTCGAGATCGGCGAGAATGAACTCGACCCGGCGGTGTGGGGCAAGAACTATCCGCGCGAGTACGCGTCGTTCATGAAAACCAAGGACGACAAGATCAGCACCATGTTCGGCGGTTCTGTCCCATTCAATCGTTTGGAAAAAGACCCGATGCTCAAACGCATCTGGAACGCGATGCCGTTCAGCGTGGATTATAACGAAGAGCGCGGGCACTATTATGCCTTGATTGATCAAAAAGAAACCAAACGCCAGCAAGCCGCGCCGCAACCGGGCGCGTGTGCCAACTGCCACGCCGCCGAAGCGCCGCAACTCATCGCTTCGATGGGCTGGGAAAAATTTAGCGTCACGCCGTACAAAGACTTGCAAGATAAATTACACCTGGGTTCATCGTGTGCCGATTGTCACGATCCCAAGACAATGGAATTGCGCTTGACGCGACCTGGGTTGATCAACGCGTTGAAAGAACGCGGCATTGATTGGACGCAAGCCTCGCGTCAGGAAATGCGCACGTACGTTTGCGCGCAATGTCACGTCGAGTACTATTTCAAAGGCGACAACAAGGTGTTGACGTTCCCTTGGTCGCAGGGCATCACGATTGAAGACATGGAAGCGCACTATGACAAGTATGCGTTCAAGGATTGGACGCACAAGGACACGAACGCGCCGATGCTCAAGGTGCAACATCCCGAGTACGAAATGTACAGCAGTAGCGTGCATGCAGGTGCCGGCGTTGCCTGCGCCGATTGTCACATGCCGTACATGCGCGAGGGTGCGCTCAAATTATCCGATCACTGGATTCGCAGTCCGTTGACGAACATTAGCAACGCGTGCCAGCCGTGCCACCGCGAGAGCGAAGATGAAATGAAGTCGCGCGTGGTCAACATTCAGAAAAAGACGACCGAGTTGCTCACCTTGTCCGAGACCGCGCAGGTCGAGTCCATTGATGCGATTGTCGTCGCGATGAAATCCGGCGCGAGCGATGCCGACCTGACGAACGCGCGCAACTTGCAACGTCGCGCCGCGTTCTACTGGGACTTTGTCGCCGCCGAAAATTCGACCGGGTTCCACAGCCCGCAAGAAGCCGCTCGCTCGCTCGCCAAGTCCATTGACTATGCGCGTCAGGCGCAACTCGCCGCAACCAAGGCGACGAAAAAATAGTCAACGAACGAATAAACGAATGAAAGAATGAAAATGGGGCTAGGTTAATTCCTAGCCCCATTTGTTTATTCGTGTGCTATTCGTTGATTAGTGACTGCAACCGCAACCGCCGCCGCCACTACCGCAACCTGAACCCTCGGCGTGTCCTTCGCCTGCATTGAACGACTGACCGCAAGAGCAGGTGCTTGCCGCGTTCGGATTCTCGATCTTGAATCCGCCGCCCATCAAACTGTCCACATAATCCACGGTCGCGCCTTCGAGATACATTGCGCTCGACGCGTCGAGATACACGCGCATCCCGGACGATTCGAAAACGAAATCGCCGTCCTCAGTCGTGTTCTCGAACGCCATGCCGTATTGAAAGCCGGAGCAACCGCCGCCGGACACGAACACGCGCAAGCCGTACCCCGTCAGGTTTTTCTCGGCAAGCAAGGTTTCCAGTTTGCTCGCCGCCATTGGGGTCAGGTTGACCAACGGTCGCATCGTCGTCTCAGTGGACGCCGGCATCACAATCGTTTGAGTCCCCATTTTCTTCTCCTTTTGAAATTCAATGCGTCGGATTATATCCGAAAATCAAAATTTTTCAACCGCCAATTTGTGACATGACCCGCGACTCGGCGATCACTTGTTCTTTGAGTCCGTGTCCCCACGGTTTGTGCCACACGCCTTGCCGTATCATTGCGCGCAACTCGTCGTCCGATGCGCCCGCACGCATCGCGCTCATTAAATCCACTTCGTCGTCGCGCAGTAAACACAAACGCAATTTGCCATCCGCACTCAAGCGCATCCGATCACAGCCCGCGCAAAATGGTTCGGTCACCGAACTGATAAAGCCAAGCGTCCCGCGTCCACCGTGCAAACGAAAAGGACGCGCCGGGTTGTGTCCGTCCCAATCAATCGGTTCGAGCGCGCCGAATGTGTTTTCGATGCGCGCGCGCATTTCGGCAACCGGCACGACCGACCCGGTTTGAAAATCGGCGATGCTACCGAGCGGCATCATTTCGATGAAACGCATGTCCCAGTTGTGGTCGAGCGTGAGCCGCGCCAGGTCAACAATATCTTCTTCGTTGAATCCGCGCACGACAACCGCGTTCAATTTGATGGGCGCGAGTCCGTACCGTTCGGCGGCGTGAATGCCGCGCCACACCTGTTCGAGTTTGCCGATGCGCGTGATTTTGTAAAAGCGTTCCGCGTCGAGCGTGTCAATGCTAATGTTAACGCGTTTCAACCCGACGCGTGCGAGCGGCTCGGCAAGTTTCTCCAACTTGAGCGCGTTCGTCGTCATCGCAATTTCCTGAATCCCCGGTATGCTTGCGATGCCTTGCACGAGATTGACCAGGTTCGGGCGCACAGTCGGCTCGCCGCCGGTCAAACGCACACGATTAAAACCAACCTCGGTGGCGAGCCGGACCAAGCGCAACAATTCATCGTCTTGCAACAAATGCGAGTGCGGCGCGAATTTCATATCTGCCGGCATACAATAGACGCAACGCAAGTTGCATCGGTCGGTCAGCGAAATTCGCAAATAGTGAATATCACGTCCGTATGAATCATTCATTTTGATTTACGAATCAAGAAATTACACGCGCAGTCGCAGTTCGCCAAACACTGGGTCATTTTCATCGGCGCATCCACGAGCGCGTCCACGAGTGCCAGGTCCATCTCGCACACTTCGCGGTGCTCGCGCGCGACGCGGCGGTACGGACAGTTGCACACGCGCAACATTAAATCGCCGTCCGCTTTTTCGACGCGTGCAAAATAACCGCGCTCGGAGAGAAATGCCGCCGCGCGATTGACGCGTGCCTCGATACCGGCGCCGCGCCGTAATGGGGTTGCCGATTCGGCGACGTGGCGTCCGGCGCGTCGCAATAAAACCCGCGCCTGTTTCGGTCCGAGCGTCTCGATAATTTCCTCGACCAGTTCTTCGGCGAGTTGATGATACTGCTTGGGTAAACGTTCGTGTCCATCATCCGCCAGCGCATAGAGCAGTTCTGGGCGTCCGACGACGCCTTGATGCACCGTATCTTGCGATACGATCAATCCTTCATCCATCAAACGCGTGAGATGATAACGCAATGCCAATTTGGATTGCCGCGCCGTGCGCGCCAAATCTTTGAGCGGTAAAGGTCCGTTGGTGCTGAGGGTTTCGAGAATCACTTGGCGAGTGGTGGACATGTTTTTCCTACGTGGCGTGATTATAGCACACGCCGCGCGGGGCTGTCAATAAGTATAAACTTTTTTATATTAATTCGCCGTTTGTGTTGTGCCGTGCCTTTGAGTATAATCCCGGCATTAACCTGACAGTGGAGGAGCGATGAAGCAAATCGGCGCGCTGGCGACGATTTTCGATGCGGCGGGCAGAGTGTTGCTGGTACATCAAACGTATCATGGTTGCAAATGGGCCTGGCCCGGCGGGGTGGTCAATGACGGCGAATCGCCGTGGGATGCGGCGGTGCGCGAGGTCAAAGAGGAAACGGGATTAGAGGTCGAGATTGTGCGTCTGATCAGTCTCTATTATTTTTCTGACCGTGACACGCTCGGTTTTCAATTTTTGTGTCGTCCGCTCGGCGGCGATCTTTGCGCGGACGGCAAGGAAATTTCCGAACTAGCCTACTTTGATCCGGCGCATTTGCCGGTACCGATGACTCGGCCTGGTCGTCAACGCGCTGTGGATGCGCTCGAAAATCAATCGGCGCCCATTTTTCGCACGTACGATCGAGTGGAGATCATCGAATGAATGTGTCCGAACGTTCCGCTGGCGCCGTTGTGTTTCATCGCGGTGAACACCTCGGATTTTTATTGTTGCTCTCGACGTACTGGGGTTTTCCAAAAGGGTTGATCGAACCCGGCGAAGACGAAACGACGGCGGCTCTGCGCGAAATTCGCGAAGAAACCGGTTTGAGTGTCGCCTTGCTGGCTGGGTTTCGCACGGTGGACGAGTACTGGTATCGGCGCGGCGACTTGCGCATCAAAAAGCAAGCCATCTATTTTGTTGCCGAATCGCTTACGCGTGATGCGCGCATTTCGCATGAACACGATCAGCTGGCTTGGTTCGATTATAACAGCGCGATGGCGCATTTGGATTTTGTGAATTTGCGTGAAACCTTACGCAAGGCGAACGAGTTTTTGAAAGGCAAGAAGGACTGAGCAATGAAGATTCTCGCAATTGACATCGGCACTGGCACGCAGGATATTCTCCTGTTCGATACCGAGACTCAGGTCGAAAATTGTTTACAGATGATTATGCCTTCGCCGACCGTGCTGGTCGCAAAACAAATTCGCGCGGCAACCGCGCGCGGCGAGGACGTGTTGTTGACCGGCACAATCATGGGCGGTGGTCCCTCGTCCTGGGCGGCGGACGATCATTTGCGCGCGGGGCATCGTGTGTTCGCGACACCGAGCGCGGCAAAAAGTTTTAACGACGAGCTGGACAAGGTCGAAGCGTCGGGCATCAAGGTCGTGAGTGAAGACGAAGCGATGCATTTGCCCAGGGTCACGCGCGTGGACATGCGCGACGTGCATCTGGGTTCGCTCAAGCGAGCGTTCGAAGCGTTCGGTGTCGAGTTGCAATTCGATGCGTTGGCGATTGCCGCGTTCGATCACGGCAACGCGCCGGCAAATTACAGCGATCGTCTGTTCCGTTTTGATTTCATTGCGGAACGTTTGAAACAATTCAACAGCCCCGCCGCGTTCGCGTTCATGCGCGAGCAAATTCCGGCGCGGCTCACGCGCATGAAGGCAATCGCCGATGGCATTCGTGGTGACACGCCTCTGATCGTGATGGACACCGCGCCGGCCGCCGTGCTCGGCGCGCTCGAAGATGATCGCGTGCGCGAACATCGCAATGCGATCATTGCAAATGTCGGCAACTTTCACACGCTCGCGTTCCGGTACAGCGACGGTGTCATCACCGGTGTGTTCGAGCATCACACTGGCGAACTCAAGCCGGCGCAACTCGAAATGTTTCTCGAACAACTCGCGGCGGGCACGCTCACGCACGAGGCGATTTTCAATTCCCAGGGACACGGCGCAGTGATGCTCGACGCGCGTGCCGACCCGCTCGAATTTCTCGCGATTGTGGGACCGCGCCGGGGTGTTCTCGCGCAGTCGAAACTCAAGCCGTACTTTGCGACGCCGTTTGGTGACATGATGCTGGCTGGTAGTTTTGGCTTGGTGCGCGCATACGCGATGTTGAATCCGAATGTCGCCGACGAAATCAATCGCGTGTTGGATGAAGCGCGGAAAATCGTATAAACGAAATTGGAGTTTAGAGCTTGGAAAATAGTATTGATCAGTCTGTACCCGAAAAAATTTTTACCGAACAAGAATTGAAAAAGTACGATGGCTCGCGCAAAATGCCAAAGTACATTGCGTACAATGGTTTGGTGTACGATGTTTCAGCAAGCCCGCATTGGCGCGATGGTCAGCATCGCAATTTGCATTTTGCCGGTCAAGACTTGACTGCCGAGCTGCCCGCTTCGCCACACGGCGAGCGTGTGTTCCGCAAATTTCCGGTTGTCGGCAAATTGAAAAAAGACGAATGACGAAAGAATTTTGCTTGTCTTTCGTCGTCCGTTCTTCGTCTTTCGTCAGGGGTTAAAATGACAGGCACCATTCTCAACATTCTCACCGTCATTGCTGGCGGAGTACTGGGCACGTTTCTCGGCAATCGCTTGCCGGACAAGATGCGCGGCACCGTGATGAGCGGACTCGGTTTGATGACGATGGTCATCGGTGTGCAAATGGCCATGTCGTCGAAAAATATTTTGATCGTGCTCGGCAGTATTTTACTCGGCGGCATTATCGGCGAGTGGCTGGGCATTCAAACGGTGCTCGATGCGATTGGCAAAAAATTAGAAGCACGCTTTGCGCGCGGTGGCGAGTCGGGTAAATTTGCGCGCGGGTTTGTCACCGCCAGTTTGCTCTTTTGCGTCGGACCGATGACGATCCTGGGTTCGATCCAGGATGGCTTGGTGGGCGATTACAATTTGCTCGCGATCAAATCGGTGCTGGATGGTTTTGCCGGACTTGCGTTCGCCTCCACGCTTGGCATCGGCGTCGCGTTTTCCGCGCTTACCGTGTTCGTTGTGCAGGGAAGCATTAGCGTGACGGCGATGGTGCTCGGTGGTGCGCTTGGCGTGGTCACGCGCGAGACACCCTGGGTCATCGAAATGACTGCGACCGGCGGTGTGTTGATTATGGGCATCAGTTTAATGTTGCTCGAACTCAAACAAGTGCGTGTCGGCAATTTGCTCCCGGCGATTTTTATCGCGCCATTGATTGTTCTTGTGCTCGCCGCGTTGAACATCAAGTTTTAGATCGAGTGCTTTTCCGGTATAATCATTTCCAGGATTCGATTTTGTCTCGAAAAGGACAGGCTTATGCCGATTGATGTGTTGATTCATTCTGCGACCCAGGTTCTCACGCTCGCCGGCGAGGCGCCCAAACGCGGCGCGGCGCAAGGCGACCTGGGAATTGTGCGCGATGGCGCGCTGGCGATCAGCGGCGAACACATTATCGCGGTGGGTGAGACGAGCACAATCTCGGCGCTCGCCGATGCGAACACGCGCGTGATTGATGCACGCGGCAAAATTGTCTTGCCCGGTTTTGTGGACGCGCACACACACGCAGTTTTTGCCGGCGACCGCGCGAACGAATTTGAAATGCGTTTGCAGGGCGCGACATTCCTTGAATTGCAACGCGCGGGCGGCGGCATCATGAACACGGTGCGTGCCACGCGCGCCGCCTCGCTGGGTGATCTCATCACGCAATCGCGCGCGCGGCTCGATGCGATGCTCACGCACGGCACGACGACGGCTGAAGTCAAAACCGGTTACGGACTCGACCTGGAAAACGAATCGAAAATGCTTGCGGCCATCACCGCACTCGATGGCGCGCACGCGCTCGATCTCGTGCCGACGTTTCTCGGCGCGCATGTCGTGCCGGAAGAATACAAAGGACGCGAAGACGATTACGTGACGCGTGTCATCGAAGAAATATTGCCGGCGGTTGCGAAATCTAAAATTCAAGATTCCACGGCCAAAATTTTTTGTGATGTGTTTTGCGATGAAGGCGCGTTCACGCTCGACCAGACGCGGCGCATTCTCGCGCGCGCAAAAGAATTGGGATTTGGTCTGCGCGTCCACGCCGACGAATTTGCGAACCTGGGTGCGGCATCGCTCGTCGCCGAGTTGGGTGGCGCGAGTGCAGATCATTTGATGATGACGCGACGCGAGGATATGCGCGTGATGGCAAAGAGTGGCACGGTTGCCACAATTTTGCCGGGCACAACATTCGGTTTGGGGCACACGAATTTTGCGGATGCGCGCGCGTTCATCGAAGAAAATGTGCCGGTCGCGTTGGCGAGCGATTTGAACGCGGGGACGAGTTGGTGCGAGTCAATGCCGTTTCTCATTGCGCTCGCGTGTCGTTACAACAAACTCACGCCCGCCGAAGCGATTGTCGCGGCGACGATCAACGGCGCGGCATCGCTTGGTATCGCAGATCGCGTTGGCTCGCTCGAAAAAGACAAACTTGCGGATATAATCATTGCGAATGTGCCGGACTATCGGCATCTCGCGTATCGTTATGGCGTGAATCCGGTCGAGACCGTGATCAAACGGGGGCGAGTGGTGGTTGAATCAAAATAAAAAATCGGGACGAGGGAATCGTCCCGATTTTTTTTACATTCCCCGAATCAATCCGCCGGGCTGGCACGTGCGACAAAAATTCGTAATACGCTGATT
>CAZPIR010000104.1:0-528 GCA_964586085.1 uncultured Anaerolineaceae bacterium
CCAAGTCAGACGCTTCTTTTTACGAAAGTAAATATCCGCCATCCACAACCAGCAAACTACCGGTCATGTAATCAGCGGCGGCACTGGCAAGAAAGAGTGCCGCGTTGGCAATGTCATCCGGCTCGCCCATATGTCCAAGCGGAATGCGTGATACAAAACTCTTGACCATTTGCTCAGGGGACAAGCCCGTTGCCTTGATGAGGGTGGCAGATTGAGACTGTACGCCCGGTGTCTGAATTCCGCCCGGCGCAATGCCATTCACGTTGATGCTGTGGCGTCCAAATTCGACGGCCAACGATTTGATCAGCATGAGCATGCCGCCTTTTGACGCATCGTAATGTGCCAGGTTGCCGGTTGGATGCAATCCATCAATCGAAGCGATCATCACGATCTTGCCACCATGCCCAGTTGCGATCATTTGTTGGATGGCGGCTTGAGAATAAAAGAACGCTCCCTTGAGATTTACATCCAGGACGTGGTCCCACAATTCTTCGGTTGTTTGCGTTGCCGGAGAAAAAGGAAAGATGC
>CAZPIR010000104.1:538-9700 GCA_964586085.1 uncultured Anaerolineaceae bacterium
ACATCCGGCGCTAACAGCGGGCGTAGCGCCAGAGACGCTGGCGGCATCGGCTTGCACCGCCTGCGCTTTACCGCCTTGCACCCTGATTTGTTCGACGGTTGCATTTGCCGCACTTAAATTGATATCGCTGATCGTAATTGCGGCACCCGCCTCTGCTAATCGCAACGCAATCGCCTGCCCAATTCCTAGCCCGCCGCCGGTAACAATTGCGCTTTTATTGTTCAGATCAAACAGTTGTGTGATATTAGAATTTAGCATCATGATTCCTCTGACGCGATGGTCATTTCACTTTGAGATGATCGGTGGCTCGCCGATTATGGGGAGGATCGGGTTCGTAGGGTTCAAGCCACGCGAGCATTTCGCGTATACTCCCAGTTGCGAGCGCAATACTCGTGTCCGCCGCACCGTAATACAAGCGCAGGGTGTCACCATCGGGCGCAACGGTGTAACCACAGGGAAAGACAACCTTGTCTACATCACCATGGATCTCATAGGGTGCTTCCGGCGCAAAGACCCACTCGTTGCCGCGTTTTAGACAACGGTCAGGCACATTCAAATCAAACAATGCAAGACCTAGTCGGTAGATCGAACCCGCCGCGGTCTGGCGCACGCCGTGATAAATCATCAGCCAACCTTGCGGTGTTTCGATGGGCGGCGGCGAGAGTCCGATTTTATTGGCATCCCACCACGCGCCTTGGCGCGATTCCAACATCATGGTGTGGTTACCCCAATGGCGCAGGTCGGGCGAGTAAGAGATCCAAATGTGCACACGAGGCGCTCTGACCGGGCGATGGATCAATGCCCAGTTGCCGCCAATGCGATGCGGCAACAATGCCGCGT
Organism: uncultured Anaerolineaceae bacterium; assembly: GCA_964586085.1. Classification (GTDB taxonomy): domain Bacteria; phylum Chloroflexota; class Anaerolineae; order UBA4142; family UBA4142; genus JACRBM01. The sequence goes on from CAZPIR010000104.1 coordinate 1,379, forward strand.
CCTTATCTTCGGGCGACATGATTAAACCGTATCGTTCAAATTGCCGGAAATCTTCCGTAAACGCCAGCGATACGCCTGGTCCATCGCGCGTGTATGCCGTGTAAACGACAGCATATTTTTTTAATTCAGGTACGAATGTAATGCGTGGGTCTTCAATGCCCCACAATTCTTCCGGAAAATGATCCGGGTCACTCACCAGGCTCGGCTGAGAATCAATGTCCCAGGTATCAATGCCGTTTGCCGAGCGAGCAACGCTCAAGTGCGATAACCCGCGCCGATCTTCGACCCGGCACAGCAATAGGGTCGTGCCATCAGCGAGCAAGGTTGCACCTGCATTGAACACCGTATTGATTGGGTAATGCCAATCGGCGGCGGTCAAAATTGGATTGGCTGAATGACGGTGAAAGAGATCAATGTGTTGATTGGTCATTATGTTTGAGCCTCCACGGCTAAAAGAGTGTTTTCTGCCAAACGTAGTTCGAGTAACGCTTGGAGAAAAGCGAGTGTAGATTCGGCGCCCTGGTTTTCGTTGGCGCGATCAGGATGCAGACCATCGCGACAGCCACCCGATGTTGGATCATAGATCGGCAGATTCAAATCGTTGCGTCCCAGGAACCATTCAAAGGCGCGACGAGCTTCGGTGCGCCATCGTTTGTTGCCGGTCAGGTGGTACGCTTCAAGACATGCCGAGACCATCGCTTGCACTTCGACCGGTTGTTGATCAAAGCGGGCGCGCTCGCCGCCGCGCGGATAAAACCCGTTCGAGCCAATCGGGACAAAATGTCCGCCTTCCACATCGGCGTGTTGCATGTTTGCCAGCCAATCAAGCGATTCAAGTCCGGCTTGGGTCATTGCCTCGTGCGGGATAGATTGTCCGCACATCAGTAAAGCGTGGGGCAATGCGGCGTTGCAATAACTCAACCCATCTTCAAACCAACGCCAATCATCCGAACGATGGAGTTGATACAACGCTAGCAAGCGTTCCGCCAACTCGTCACGCACCTGGCTGGCACGACGATCCCCGGCAAAGCGTTGGAGATAGATGTGGATGCCAATGATCGCAAACGCCCACGCGCGCGGACTAGTCGTTTCAAGAATGGCGGGCAAGGCTTGTTCGAACACGCGCCCCGCCATACTTTGAAGTGCCGGGGTGTTCGAGCGTCCCATGACGGTGCCCAATGCCCACAACGCACGCCCGTGACTATCGTCCGAACCGCCATCTTCCAACCAGTGGCGTTGGTAGTCCATGAAATTGCGAAATCGTCCCAGCTCGGTGTTGAACGCATACCAGATAAAAGCCAGATAACGCGAAGCGAGTTCGCTGGCGTCGCTGTTGCCGAGTTCTTCCAACAGCGCGCTGACCATCAACGCGCGCGCATTGTCGTCGGTGGTATAGCCCTCGCGATAATTTGGCACGGTGAAAATCGCGTGTTGCAACATTCCCGTTTCATCGGTCATATGCCACAGGTGATTGAGCACCAGGGGCGGCAACTCACCCAGATGTTTGTCGAGGGCTTTGGCTGGAAAACCCGGTGCCGTGAAATGACGCCGTTCGGCGCGCGCGCGTTCAAAGCTGGACATGTAGCGCTGTACGACCTTGGACCAAACCATCTCGCGTCCAAACATGTACGCCCGCTTGCGCATCGCGTGGCGCTTGGATTCGTTGTCGAGCAAGTCAATCACTTGATTTGCAAGCGCTGTTGGATCACGAAAGGGCACGAGGACGCCCCGTTCTTCGGCGAGCATTTCTTCGGCGTACCAATAGGGCGTCGAAATGACGGCTTTGCCGGCACCCAGGGTATATGCCAAGGTACCCGATGTGATCTGTGCGATATCTTGGTACGGCGTGATATAAATATCGGTCGCGCTAATAAATTGAATCAATTCTTCCAAACTTACAAAGCGATTGTAAAAGACCACATGACTTTCCACGCCTTTTTCATGCGCCATCCATTGCAAAGACAGACGATACGTTTCGCCTTCATTCCGTACAACGTGCGGATGCGTGGCACCGAGAATCAAGTACACCACGTTCGGGTAGCGTTTGACAATCTCTGGCAACGCGGCAATGACATTTTCGACGCCCTTGTTCGCCGAGAGCAAGCCGAAACTCAGCAAGACGATCTTGCCCTCGACCCCGAACAGATCTTTGTGAAAACTGGGATCCACAAAAGCCACATCGGGAATGCCGTGTGGAATCAGATCGATTTTTTCCGGCGCGACGTGATAAACTTGTTGCAAAAATTCGGCGCCGCGCTGACTCATGACGACCAAGCGATCAGAGAGTGCCGCGACCTGTTCCAACACACGTCGTTGCTCCAGATTGGGATTGCGGAGAACGGTGTGCAAGGTGGTTACGATGGGCATCCGCAATTCGCGCAAGAGCGTGAGAATATAATTGCCCGCGTTTCCGCCAAAGATGCCGTACTCGTGTTGCAAGCAGACCAGGTCTACATTGTTGATATTCAAAAAATCAGCCGCACGGTGGTACGAGCCAATATCTTTTTCGGTCAATTCAAACCGAACGCGTGGTGGATAAGCATACCCAGTGTCGGTATCGTTGACCGGCAAAGCAATGCAGGTAGTTCCGGTATATTCCGCCGCAAACGATTCACACAAATCGGTGGTGAACGTGGCAATGCCGCATTGTCGCGGCAGATAGTTGCCGATGAAGGCAATGCGGTTGAGGGTCGAACTGCTTGAATTCGCAATCATCACAAACGTCTCCTTTCAGTCGAACCGAGTCCCTTCAGCATGCTCAGGGAGTTTGTGAATGGATGGATGATGGATAATATGATCATCCGTTTTTTTATAAACGATTGGTTGTGGTATAGGTCCGGGCAATGAGTTGTTTCAACGCCGGGATAACCCGATCAAATTCGCTCGATTTGAGGAAAAAGAAATCTGCCCCTGCCTCCATGCACTTGGTACGATATTGCGGAAATGGATAGTCCGTCAGAATAATGATCGCCGGAACCGGGTCCACTTTTTTTGAATTTTGGAGGACGTCTATCCCGCTCCCATCAAACAAGTGAATATCGAGAATCACCACGTCTGGTTTCTGCTCAAATATCGCAACCGTCGCTTCCCGCACGCCTCCCGCTTCACCAATAACTTGAGTGCCCTGTACATCGGCAAGCAATCGCTTTAACCGCTGGCGAATGACTACCGAATCATCTACTAGAAATACTTTCATGGATTCATCTTTCGCCCCATATTGAGCATAATCGTGTAATTGCCAATTTGATTCGAACACAAATGGAGAATACGACTAGTTGGAGCAAAAAGGAATCCACTCAACCAGTTGGTTTTTGTCGTAAAAACACGGGAGGCGTTGTCGTTAAATACGACAACGCCTCCCGTAATCAAATGGTGCAAAGCTAAATTGCCAGCAGTTTTTATTTCCTCTACTCAAGATCGCACTATCAACCGCTAACACCCCGCCTGTTGGGTGTGGTGGTCTTTATAAACAACAAAAAGTGGGTTCAACTTGTCGCTAGATAATGATTGTGTTAAAATGCCGCTACATTTCTCCCTGCGGCGAATGTTTGTGTCTGACTGGGTAAAAGATCGAAATTTGTGCTAGATGCTTGCTCAGTCTAGAGATGCGGCAGTTCGACCGATTGAGTTTGAAACATGAAACAATCGTTTGTGTTCGATACCTTTTAAGGCAAGATGTGCCACGATGCAAACACGCCTATCTAATTTTTGCGACAAATTGCTCGAAGCGGGCTGGCTCGCGGCACTCATTGTCGCCCCCATTTATTTCAACATCTACTCCAGCCGTGTGTTCGAGCCGGACAAGGCAAGTCTCGTTCGCTCGCTCGCACTCGTCATGATTGTTGCCTGGATCGTCAAGCGCGTCGAAACCGGGTTTTTGCGCGAGCCATTGCGTGCGAGTATTCTGACCTGGGTACGCGAAAATCCACTTTTGCTTCCCACGCTTGCCATCGTGATTGCGTATCTGCTCGCGACGCTTTTCTCGGTTGCCTCGTCCGTGAGTTTTTGGGGATCGTATCAACGCTTGCAAGGCACGTACTCGATGTTCTCGTACATCGTGATCTTTTTGATGGCGGCGAGTTCGCTTCGCACACGCGCACAATTGGATCGTGTCCTCAACGTGATTGTCCTCACGAGTTTCCCCGTTGCGTTCTATGGTTTGCTCCAACACTATGAAATTGATCCCTTGCCCTGGGGCGGCGATGTCACGATTCGTATCGCCGCGAACATGGGCAATTCGATTTTTGTTGCCGCGTACTTGATTATGGTCGTGCCGCTTACCTTGGCGCGTTGGCTCCAAGCGTTGACACGTGTGAGCGAAAATCGCTTGCCGCGTGTCCTCGTGATTGGCATCGGCGCGCTGGCGCTCGCGATTCTGCTCGCCTTGTGGCTGTTCAATTTTACGGCGGGCACGCTCTTTGCGATTGCTCTGCTTGTGGTCGCATTGATTGTCGCGCCGTTGACGCGCACGGCTCTGCGCGATTGGCTAGTCCTTGCTTCGTTTACGATGATTCTCGCGGCGGAATTTGTCGCGATCTTTTTCAGCCAAAGTCGCGGACCTTGGCTTGGGTTGGCGGCAGGGTTGTTTGCCTTCATCGTTTTGTACGCGCTCGCACGCGGCGCGCGCAAGGTCATGTTCGGTGCGATGGGCGCGGCGGTGTTTGTCGTCGCGTTTCTCGTCGTGTTCAATTTGCCGAACACGCCGCTCGCGCCGCTCAAGCAAGTGCCATACCTGGGTCGTCTGGGTCAGGTGTTTGAGACCGAAGCCGGCACGACCGGGCGCGTGCGCGAGTTGATCTGGGAAGGCGCGTTGCAACTTGTTCTGCCGCACGCGCCGTTGTGGTCACCCCTGACCGGCGATGATGCGCTCAACCCGGTGCGCCCCTTGATTGGTTATGGTCCCGAAGCGATGTACGTCGCGTTCAATCCATTCTATCCGCCGGAGCTGGGACGCACCGAAGCGCGTAATGCGTCGCCGGATCGTTCGCACAATGAAACGTTCGACGCGTTGGTGACAACCGGCTTGTTTGGTTTTGTCGCATACATCCTCTTGTTCATTTCCGTGTTTTATTTTGGACTCAAGTGGTTGGGCTTTATTCAAACGACCAGTGACCGCAATTTGTTTGTCGCGTTGTGGTTGTTGGGCGGTTTGGTTGCGACCTTGATCATCGGCGCGTGGCGCGGATGGAGTTATATCGGTGTGGCGTTGCCAGCCGGTATGGTTGTGGGCTTGCTCCTCTTTTTGGTGATTCACGCTTTTCGTGCGCGCGAATTGGGCACGCTCGACCACACGCGCACGTTGTTGTTGACTGCGTTGATCGCCGCGTTGATCGGACACTTTTTCGAAATTCACTTTGGCATTGCGATTGTGGCGACGCGTACCTATTTTTGGTTTTACGCCGCGCTACTCTTGCTGATCGGCATGAATTATTTGAACGAAGAAGCGCGTCCCGCGCCGCTCCCGGAACCGGTCCGCGAAGAGCCGGTCGAAGAAGTTCGCAAGGATGCGCGTCGTCGCACCAAGCGTCGCCCGGTTGCGCGACCGGTGGAAGCGACGCGACGGGATGCGGATCTGTCGCCCGCGCCGGTGTTGGCGTGGACGGCGATTGCGACGCTCATGCTGTTGACGTTGGCGTATTGTTTTGTGACGAACCAAGCCGGTTCGCCCAGCGCGTTCGGCGCGTTGGAACGCGCGTTGATGTACAAGGGCAACGATCAATCGTTCGGCGTCTTGATTCTCTTGTTATTGACCTGGACCTTGATGGGCATTGTTGGTTTGAGCGCCGAAATGCCGCGCGGCAATTTGGCGCGGGATGCGTGGGTGCTTGCGATTGCGTTGTACGCCGTCTTGTCATTTACCGCGTGGGTATGGTTTGTGTTACTGCAATTGCGCGGGCTGACTCAAGCCGGCGACCAGACCGATGTGTTTATCGGCGTGCTGGGGCTGTACTATATCGCGTTTATTTTGGTGGTCGGCGTCCTGGGCTTGGCGCTCGCGATGGCAGGACGAAGCAACCCGGCAACCCGCAATCGTCCGGTTAGTTTGGTCGTCTTGCCAGTGTTGACCTTGATTGCCGGCGTGTTGATCTACACGACGAATTTCGCCGGCGTGCAAGCGGACATTTATTACAAAGCTGGCACGAACTATGACGCGGCGGGCGCATGGGATCGCAGTATCGCGGCGTACCAACGCGCATTCGATTTGCAACCGACCCAGGATTTCTATGCGCTCTTTTTGGGACGTGCCTATCTCGAAGCCGGTCGCGCGGTGAATGATGCGCCACAGCGCGCGTCGTTCCTCAGTGCGAGCCAACGCACGCTCGAAACTGCGCTCAAGATGAATCCGCTCAACACCGATCACTCGGCGAACCTCGCGCGCCTCTACCGCTTGACCTCGACGATGACCGATGTGCCGAGTGACAAGACGGCGCGCGTTCAAAAATCAATCGAATACTATGGCAATGCGACGCGCCTCTCGCCGAACGCGGCGCACTTGCGCAACGAGTGGGCGCTCACGTACATGCTCGCCGACAATTCAGCCAAGATGCGCGAGCAACTCGACATTTCGATCAACCTGGATTCGACGTTCGCGCAAACCTACCTGTACATGGGCGAGTATTTTCGCGTGACCGGCAATCTCGCGCAAGCGGTGGATTGGTACTTGCAGGCGCTCGCGCGCGATCCGGCAATTTTGTCTGATCCGAGTGGCGCGCCCTTGCCCGATTCGTTCAACGTATTGGCGCGTCCTGAATATCTAACGCGCACGATTGATGCGTACCGTGCCGTGTTGACCAAGGGACCGAATCTCACGGCGCGACTGGTGCTTGCCGAATTGTACGAGACAAGTGGTCAACCTGACCGCGCGCGACAAGAGTTGGAACAAGCTGTGCAAACGTCGCCGAAAGATTTGAACGCACATCTCGCGCTGGTCAATTTCCTCTCGCAGACCGGGCAAATCGAACCGGCGGTCAAGGCGATGCAAAAGTTGCTTGAGATTTACGCGCCGACCAATCCCGATTATCCGCGCTTGCAAGAATTTCAACGGCAACTGCAGAGTTTGCTCACCGCAATTCAAAACGCGCAAAAAGCGCCGAACGACCCGAAACCGCATCGTGATTTGGCAACGCTGTGGCGCGCGCGCGGTCAGCCGCAGTTTGCCGTGCCCGAATACGAAATCATCGCGCGTCTCGCACCGAGCGATTATGACGCGCAGAAAAATCTCGTGCTGTTGAATTTGCAACAAGGCAAAACAGACGAGGCGCAACGCGCGCTCGTTGCCGCTGTGTTGTTTGCGCCGGAAAACGAAAAATCATTGTGGCAAAATGTCCAAGCCGCGTTGAACGCGCACAAGGCACGTCAATTCGATGAAGCGATGCGGAACGCGAATGCCGCCGTGGCGTTGGCGGCGGAAGCGGATCGCGCGGCATTGCAAGCGTATGTGCAACTACTCAAAGACCAACCGGCGAAAAAATAAATCGTGCCATGTCCACCTTCCTTTTGATTTTTGCGACGGCTCTTGTTTTTGCGATTGCCGCGACACCCATCGCGCGACAGATTGCGTTGCGTGTCGGCATCATCAACGTGCCCAAGTCGAATCGCTTTTCGACAAAGCGGATTCCGATGCTCGGCGGGCTGGCGATGTATGCCGCGTTCATCCTCGCGGTGATTCTGTTTGCAGATCGGTTGTACATTTCGCAGATGATCGGCATTCTGGTCGGCGCGACCTGGGTTTCTTTGCTCGGCGTGTGGGATGATCGCGCCACGCTTCGCCCGTTGATTAAATTCGCCGGACAGATTTTAGGCGCGCTCATTTTGGTGATGACCGGTGTGACTGTCGAATTTCTGCACCAACCGGTGTTGAACGCGGCGGTCACGGTGTTGTGGGTCGTGGGCATTACGAACGCGATCAACTTTTTGGATAACATGGATGGTTTGTCGGGCGGGGTAGCGGCGATTGCGTCGCTTTTTTTTCTGCTCCTCGCCGGACTGAACGGACAAATCCTGGTCGGTAGTCTCGCCGCCGCCTTGCTTGGCGCGTCGCTTGGTTTTTTGATTTACAATTTCAACCCGGCTTCAATCTTCATGGGCGATGCCGGTTCCTTGTTCATCGGTTTTGTGCTCGCGGCAGTGGGCATTAAACTGCGTTTTCCGGAAAATGTGGATGTGGTGACCTGGATGGTGCCGGTGCTCGTGCTCGGCTTGCCGATTTTCGACACGACGCTCATCACCTTGTCGCGCACGCGCCGACGTGTGCCGTTTTATGTGGGTGGCAAGGATCATCTGTCGCATCGGCTCGTGAAATTTGGGTTGACGACGCGTGGC
>CAZPIR010000105.1:0-9698 GCA_964586085.1 uncultured Anaerolineaceae bacterium
GCGCTCAAAATTTTCAGGCGGGGCAGGTCGGTGAGCCATGCGCGCAGAAGCGCGCCTTTGGGATCATCCTCACACGGAGCGCGGACGCTATTCTACACAAATTTGAGCTGAATGCAAAACGCCGAGCCACAAATCGTGACTCGGCGTTGCCTGCCTCCCCGGCGAGGCTTGAACTCGCAACCTCAGCCTCCGCAGGGCTGCGCGCTATCCAATTGCGCTACGGGGAGAAATTCAATTGTCAATTTGCACTTGACAATTATGAGTTGAAATGGCGGAGGGGGCGGGATTTGAACCCGCGATAGAGGCTTTTAGGACCCCTATAGTCACTTAGCAGGCGACCGCACTAGACCAGGCTATGCGACCCCTCCAAGCATTTGGATTTTTTAACGGGCAGATGCGTTGGGTCGTGGCGGAGGAGGAAGGATTCGAACCTCCGTGGCTTTTGACCCATCCGCTTTCAAGGCGGCGCCGATAGTCCACTCCGGCACTCCTCCCAGAGCGAGCGCAAGTATAGCAGAGAGCGCAGTTTTAGTCAAATACAACACGCCGGTTTTGCTCGCCGGGTCTTGATTGTCATTCGCGAACTCGAAATAGACATGAAAGATAGGGCGTCTTCCGTCATTGCGGTTTACCTTCCAATCGCGGCGCACCCCACACCGCCCAGTTCCAACGATTGTCGCCCAGACCGTCCGTCACAAACTCGATGCGCGCGACATCGCTACTCAACTGCGGCATCGCAATCGTAAACTCTTCCCAGGTATGTGTGTTCTTGACCGTGCTCCAAAATTTAAAGCCATTGACCAACACGCGAAACGCCACAAACCGATCCTGGGGTAGTTCCGAACCATCGCGAATGCCAATCGAAAATTTCAGCGTTAGATTGCTCAACCCATTCGGAATCGGCACGAGATAGCCGACACTCGCCGAGCCGCTGACCGGCGGATGTTCCCACAATGCGATGCGCGTGACTCCGGCGCACGTTGCGTCCGCCACGCGAATTTCCATGCCACCCGGATTGCGCGACGCCGATTTGCCGGCATCCGCAAAGTGCGTGAGAAAATCGTACGCCCAGGCGACGGACGCGCGCGCCTGGCGCAACGTTTCGATCAACGCGCGCACACGTTGCAATTCGTCCTCATTCAATTCACGCAACGCGCCTATTAAATCTTCGAGCATCTCACCACTCCGCGCGATTGAACAGATACCAGCCCGCGCCAACCGTCACAAAGGTCAACCCGACCAACGGCAAAACATTTTGCCACACCATCGTCAACGATGAACCTTTGATGTACACCGCGCGCAAGATGGCGCTGAAATGTTGGAGCGGCGAAAAACTCGCAATCGCTTGCATAAACCAGGGCATGTTTTCCGTCGGCACCAGGTAACCGGAAAAAGTCACTTCGAGCATGGCGAGCAAAAACACCATCAAGATCACTTGCTGTTGCGATGAAGTGACAATCGAAAGCAGAGTGCCCGCGCCAATCTCGGCAATGATGAACAGAATGCCCAAGCCGAACAAGAGAAGTAAACTGCCACGCATCGGAATTTGAAAACCGTACGCAAGCGCAAAATACAACACGGTGAAATTTAACATGCCGATGCCCAACGCCATCAAGCCCTTGCCGAGCAACAGTTCGAGCCGGCTAATCGGCGTGACCGCCAGTTGTTCGAGCGTGCCCAGTTCGCGTTCGCGCACAAAGCCAACCGCCGCGACGATCAACACGAGTTGGTACGTGATGAAACCCAGTTGGGTGACCAGCGTTGACCAGCGCATGTTCAACGTCGGGTTAAAGGCAAATTCGATCTTCAAATTGATCGCGCCCAGTGCGGCGCTCGTGCCCGATGAACCGAGCAATTGCCGCGACAGGTCGGCAACCGCGCCTTCGACTGCGCCAAACAAATTGCTCGCGACAATCGCGTTCGTGCCATCCACAATCACCGGCAGGTTCGCACCGACGCCCGGCTTGAACAGATCACGCGAAAAATCCGGCGGGATGATAACCGCCGCGCCAATCTTGCCCGCCGTCATCAACGCTTGCAATTCGGCGTAACTCGTCACGCGATTCGTCAATTGAAAATCGCCGGAATTTTCCAACGCGGTTAACAAGTCCTGGCTAAACTGGCTCTTGTCTTGATCCCACACGGCGAGCCGAATATTGTGAATGCCACTACCGGTTGCTTCGGCAATCATGCCCAGTTGCAAAACCGGGATGATGACCATGAACGCCAGCAACAGCCGGTCGCGCAATAATTGCAAAAATTCTTTCCACGCCAGATTCAAAATCGTTTTGAACATCAGACCTGCTTGCGAAACGAAAGCAAACTCAGCACGAACGGCACAATGCCGAGAAAAAATAAATTGAGCGATTGACTGGTCAGGTCCGGCAAGCCCAGCCCTTTTAAAAATACGCCGCGCGTAATTAGCACGAGGTGCGACGTGGGCAAAAAGTAGGAAAAAATTTGCGCCATCCCCGACCGAGTATCCACCGGCAAAATGACCCCCGCCATAAAAAAACTGGGGATGAAAAAGATCAAGAGGACGACGCGCATCGCCGTGCCCTGGTTCGCGAGGAACGAGGAAAAGAAAAGCGTCATACCCATCGAAGCAAACAGATACAACGCCGTCATCACCAGCAAATCGAGCGCGGGTCCGCGCAACGGCACGCGAAACCACACAATCGTCATCAGATATGCCATGCCGGCGCTAAGCACACCGTACGCGATGTACGGAAATAATTTACCGGCGAGATATTCCAGTCCGCGAATCGGCGTGGTTGCGAGCGTTTCAAAACTACCCAGTTCTTTTTCGCGTGTGAGCGCGAGCGCAATAGCAAGCGAAGGTAGAATCATCACAATTGGCACCAAGCCCGGCACCATCGCAAACGTCGAACTGAGTTCGCGGTTGTACCACGCCTGCGCCTGCACACGAATCGGCGGGGCGAATGAGGCGTCGGCAATCTGACGATTGAACTCGCTTGTGCGTTGGCGCGCCCGCGTCACCGCACCCGCCGACGAAATCGCATCACTCCCATCCGCCAACACTTGGACGTCCACCACGTCGCCGCGCGCAATCGTCGCCTCAAAATCCGGCGGAATGACAATGCCAAGATGAATCGCATTGCTCATCATCGCCTCGCGTAAACCGGCATAGCCGCTCACCTGGCGCACCAACGTCAACTTGCCATCGGCGGTCAGACTCGCGATGTATCGCCGCGAGAGCGCAGACTGGTCGGCGTCCCAGACGCCCAATCGCACACCCTGCACCTCGAACGCAAACAGGTACGCAAAGGCAACGAGCATAATTGCCGGCGACAGCGTCACGAGAAACAGCGTGCGCTTGTCACGTTGAATGTGCCGAAATTCCTTGTGGGCGATTGCCCAGAAACGATGCCAAGACATGGCGGCATTATACCACCGGCACGGCGAATGCCCAAGTGCTCAACCCGTCGCGTCGCGCATCACGCTTCCCTTAAAGTTTGAGCACAGCGAGCCAGAACCGGTCTTGACAGCCGGATAAAATTACCGTAAACTAGGACTAGTTTCCAAAACGTTTTGGGAAAAACATGGCTGTTACCATCCGCGATGTCGCGAAAAAACTAAAACTCTCCATCACCACCGTGTCCCGCGCGCTCGACGGGTACGACGACGTGGCAGACCACACCCGCCAACGCGTCACCCAGGTTGCGCGCGAGATGGGGTATGTGCCTAGCCGCGCCGCGCGCCAACTCCGTCGCCAGCAAGCCGATGTCATCGGCTATATTCTACCCGCGAGCGGCTCGCACTTTACCGATCCCTTCTTTTCCGAATTCATCGCCGGTCTTGGCGATGAAGCGACCTCGCACAATTATGATTTGCTCGTGTCCACCGCGACGCCGGATTCGCCGGCAGAACGCGCCATCTACGAACGTTGGGTTCGTAGTCGTTTGATTGACGGCATCATCCTTAGCCGCATGCGTTTGCGCGACTGGCGCGCCAAATACCTCACCGAAAACAATTTTCCGTTCGTCGCGCATGGACACACGCATCAACGTCTCAAATTTCCCTACATCGAAGTGGATTCGCGCGCCGGGTTTGAATTGCTCGTCAAACACTTGGTCGAGCGCGGACACAAACGTATCGCCTACATCGGCGCACCGGCGCGATTCACTTTGCAAACCGACCGGCTGGACGGTTATCGCAGTGGACTGGAAGCCACGCACATTCGGTTCGACCCAGGATTGGTGGGCGAAGGCGATTTGTCGCGCACGGGCGGGTACGAAGCCGCCCTGCGTTTGTTCGATCTACCCAAGCCGCCGACCGCGATTATCGGCGTGAACGACCTGACCGCAATTGGCGCGATGCGCGCGGCACGCGAACGCGGCTTGATGGTTGGCAAGGACATTGCGATTGCCGGCTATGATGGGACGGACGATTCCGAGCACACGCAACCGCCACTCACCACTTTGCGTCAACAAGTATATGAAATTGCGCGCCAGCTGGCGCAGATGCTTATCGCCCGAATTGCCGGCGAACCCGTCCAAGCCCGGCTCATCATTCAACCTGAACTCGTCGTGCGCGAATCTACCGGCGGTTAATCAAACCTCGGCAGGGTGTTCGGTTTTTTCTAGCCCATCATCCAAAACGTTTTGGAAAATCCAACCCCATAGGAGGTGTCTGGAAAAATCATTTGGACGTTAAACAAACTCGACCGGCCAAATTTCGTTTGCAAACCCAAGGAGGAGGTTTCCTGATGAAAAAGATTTTGCTTTTTGCATTGGTGCTCAGCGTCATTCTAGTCGCCTGCGCGCCTGCACCAACCGCCACGCCCGTTCCCGCGCCCGCGACCGCGAAAGCGCCCGAACCGACCAAAGCCCCTGTAGCAACAACCGCCCCGGCTCAACCAACTAGCGCGCCCGCCGCTACCAAAGCACCCGAACCGACTAAAGCGCCGGAAGCGACCAAACCGCCCGCTCCAACTGCCGCGCCCGCCGCCGGTCCGCTCGTTTTCATTTCGACCCAGAACACGCCGGTCGAAGAACAAGAAAAAATGCGCAACGTGATCCTCAAGGATTTCACCGGCGCCAAAGCCGATTTCATTTCGGATGCTGAAGGTGCGGTCGTGGATCGCATCCTCGCCGAACAAAAAGCCGGCAAGGTGAGTGCGAGCGCGATTGGCGTTTTGCACGGCACGTTCCCCAACTTGCTCGCCGCGAATGCGCTCGAAGATTTGACGCCGCTCGTCGCCAAGTTGAGCGACCGCCCCATCGTCAAGGAATTCATGACCCTGGGCAAACTCGGCACCGACAAACAATATTACATTCCCTGGATGCAAGCCACGTACGTTTTGGTCGCGAACAAAAAAGCGTTGCAGTACTTGCCGGCGAATGCCAAGATTGATTCGCTGACCTATCAACAACTCGCCGAGTGGGGCAAGAACATTACCGCCGCCACGAAAGAAAAGAAAATCGGTTTCCCCGCCGGTCCGACCGGTTTGATGCACCGCTTGACCCAGGGTTATCTGTATCCGTCGTACACCGGCGGCTTGGTCACCACGTATCGCGGTGATGACGCCGTCAAGATGTGGACGGATTTCAAAGCGATCTGGGAATACACCAATCCGCAATCCGTGACCTACAACAACATGCAAGACCCGCTCCTGTCTGAAGAAGTCTGGATCACGATTGATCACACCGCGCGTGTCGTGAACGCATTCAAGAACAAGCCGAACGATTTCGTATCCGCGCCCGCGCCTGCCGGTCCCAAGGGACGCTATTACATGAGCGTGCTCGCCGGTCTCGGCATTGCCAAAGGCGCGCCGAACAAAGCTGGCGCGGAAGCGTTGATCGAATACTTGACGCGCCCGAACGTGCAAGCGATGTACTTGCGCGAAGTCAGTTTCTATCCGGTTTTGGAATCGGCACTGCCCACCGACTTGCCCGAGTACGTGCGTCTCGAAGCCGACGGCGTCATCAAGCAATCCAAAGCATCGGATGCCAAGGTCGCCTTACTGCCCATTGGTCTCGGCGCCAAGGGTGGCGATTTCAACAAGATTCAACAAGACACCTTGACCCGCATTGTCATCAAGGGTGAAGACATTAAAAAAGTTCTGGACGAAGAAGGCGCGAAACTCAACGCGCTCATGACCGAACTCAAAGCACCTTGCTGGGCGCCTGATCCACCCAGCACTGGCGCGTGCCAAGCCAAATAAGAGTGGCAAAAAGTAGACAGGTAGACAAGGAGACAAGGCAACTGCATTTCCGCCCGCATCCTTGTCTACCTGTTTACCTGTCTAGTTGTTTACCGGCCTACTTTTTTCCGAGGTGCCTATGCGCTCGAATCTTGAATCGCTCTTGCCGTACAGTTTGCTCACGCCCACCTTATTGTTCGTGACCTTGTTGATCGTCATTCCAATTTTTCAGGCATTCCTGCTCGCCTTTCAATCGGCGGATGGCTCGTTCACGCTTGCCAATTTTCAAAAGATGGCGAGTGACACGAGTTTCGGCGATGCGATCAAATTTACTTTTCTGTTATTGATTTTTATCGTGCCCGCCCAGGTTGTCCTTGCGCTGGTGATGGCATTGCTGATTCACACCCCCTTCAAAGGGCACACGTTTTTTCTCTACATCTACGCCATCCCGCTTGCGATTTCCGATCTTGCCGCCGGTATTGCGTGGCTCTCGATTTTTACCGAACGCGGTTACCTCAATTCGATTCTCAACCAACTCGGCATTCTCGAAAAACCATTCCTGTTCTTGTCGTACCAAAATTTGCCGGCCATGTTCGGCACGATTGTCATTGCCGAGTCGTGGCGCGCGACCGCCATCGTGATGACGATTTTGCTCGCGGGTCTCCAAGTGATCCCGCGTGATTATTTCGAAGCCGCCGATGTGTTTGGCGCGAACACGCTCAAGCGCACCTTGTTCGTCGTGCTTCCGTTGTTGCGACCCAGTTTACAAAACGCGCTCATCATTCGCACGATCTTTGCCTTCCAAACTTTTTCGGTCGTTTTTGCGCTCGCCGGGCGCGTGGTTCCGGTGATGGCAGGCGAATCGTACAACTGGTATGTGACGAATCGCAATCCTGGAATCGCCGCCGCGTACGCCGTGCTCATTCTCTTGTTCACCGTCCTCGCGACCTGGTTTTATTTTCGTTTCCTGCAAACCAGCGCGGCGGAAGGCGGATACGACTAATTTGGGGTTTTAGCTTTTCGATTTTGGATTGACCGATCGCCCAATCCAAAATCGAAAATCCAAATTCAAAAATTGGAGTTTCTATGCGCTCTGCTTATTCTCCGCGTTACATCCTGGGTCGCGTTGCGCTATATGGTA
This sequence comes from uncultured Anaerolineaceae bacterium, assembly GCA_964586085.1. Taxonomy (GTDB): domain Bacteria; phylum Chloroflexota; class Anaerolineae; order UBA4142; family UBA4142; genus JACRBM01. The sequence goes on from CAZPIR010000105.1 coordinate 7,308, forward strand.
GCGCCATTTTGCTCGCGCTGTGGACGCTGGCGCCGCTCTACCTGGTTGCGCTTGCGGCATTCAGCACGCGCCAAGCCACATTTCAATGGCCCAAACCACTCTTGCCCACCGATTTCTCGACCGACACGATGCAATTTTTTGTGAACACGCGCGGCGTCCTGGATTCGGTTTGGAACAGTGTTGTCGTCGCGCTGTTGACGATTGCCGGTAGTCTTGTCCTGGGTGCGCCCGGCGGCTATGCGCTCGCGCGCTTTCGTTTTCGGGGCAAGGAAGCGATTTCGCTCGGACTGCTCATCAGCAAAATGTTTCCGACTGCGATTCTGGCGATTCCGCTCGCCGTCGTGTTTTTGCAACTCGATTTATACGACACGATTTGGGGCGTCGCGCTGGTGCACATTGCGATGGCATTGCCGTTCGTCATCATCGTCACCGCCGGTATTTTCGTCGGCGTGCCACGCGATCTGGAAGAAGCCGCGCAAACTTTGGGGTGTACGCGCATCCAGGCATTCTTGCGCGTCGTAATGCCGCTCGCGCTCCCCGGTCTAGTCGCCGCCGCGATTTTCACATTCGTCATTTCGTGGAACGAAGTGTTCGCCGCGACAATTCTCACACTACGCAATCGCACCTTGCCCGCCCAAGTGTTGACCTCACTCAACGATTCACCGTTGTACTATCGGTACGCCGGCGGCTTTTTCATGATCGTGCCCGCACTTATTTTCATCTTCCTCATTCGCAAGTATCTGCTGAACTTGTGGGGAAACATCTCAAGATAATTTTTGATTTTGGATTGACGATTTTCGATTTACCAAACCGGCACAATCGAAAATCAAAAATCGAAAATGGAGTAATGATGGCTGGCATTCATTTTCAAACTGTGCGCAAAATTTTCGGCAAGACAACCGTCATCAAAGATGTGAGTCTCGACATCCACGATGGCGAGTTTATGGTTTTGCTCGGACCATCGGGGTGCGGCAAGACAACCTTGTTGCGCTGTCTCGCCGGCTTGGAACACGTGGATGGCGGGCGCGTGCTCATCGGCGACCGCGACGTGACCGACCTCGCACCACGCGACCGCAAAATCGCAATGGTGTTCCAGAGTTACGCCGTGTTTCCGCATCTCACCGTTTTCGACAACATTGCATTCGGACTCAAGATGCAAAATCTGCCGAGCGAAGAAATCAAACGGCGCGTGAACCAGGGTGCGGAATTATTGCAACTCACCGATTATCTCAAACGCTATCCCGCGCAATTGTCCGGCGGGCAACGTCAACGCGTCGCCGTCGCGCGCGCGATCGTGATGCAAGCCGCCGTGTTGTTGATGGACGAGCCGCTCTCGAACCTGGATGCGTTGTTGCGTTTGCAAATGCGCGCCGAACTCAAACGCTTGCACTCGGAAATCAAAGCGACGACGATTTACGTGACGCACGATCAAATCGAAGCACTGAGTCTGGGCGATCGCATCGCGGTGATGCAAAACGGCAAGATCGTGCAATGCGATGTGCCGATGAACATTTACGATTATCCGGCGAACACGTTCATCGGCGGATTTATCGGCACGCCGCCCATGAACTTTCTCAAAGGCGCCGTCAACGCCGATGGTAGTGTAAACGTGGGCGCATCAAACATCGCGCCGGCGGCATCGCTCAAATCTGCCTTCGCCGGCAAAACCGGGCAAACGATCTTGCTCGGTATTCGTCCGGAAAATTTGACCCTCGTCCCAGGTCAACAAGCCAACACAATTCGCGGGCGCGTGCTTGTCGTCGAGCCGCTCGGCTCGCACAAATTGTTGACGATGCAAGTCGGTTCAGAAATGGCAAAGGTCAGCGTCGCGCCCGATCAACACGTTACGAGCGGTGACGATGTGTGGTTGCATTTTGACGCGGACAAGATTCGTTGGATGGATGCGGCGAGTGGCGAGGCCATTCGATGAACGAAAAAATTCTGGTGACGTACGCGAGTCGCACCGGCTCCACCGCCGAGGTCGCGCAAGCCATTGGCGCAACTTTGCGTGAGAGCGGCACACCGGTAGATGTTTTGCCGATGCAAGAGGTGCAAGATTTATCCGCGTATCGCGCTGTGATTGCCGGAAGCGCAATCCGCAAATCGCAATGGTTGCCCGAAGCGATGCGGTTTATCGAAAAATTTCACGCCGACCTGGGTCGCAAACCATTCGCCACATTTACCGTGTGCATCACGCTCGCCATGTCCAACACCGCGCAATATCAATCCGTCGTGACAAAATGGATCGAGCCAGTCCGCGCACGGGTCACACCGGTGAGTCAGGGTCTGTTTGCCGGACGACTCGATTTTTCCAAACTGCCGTTGAACTGGGACACGTTTCTTTTGCGCGTGGTCGTCGCCTTGGGAATTTTTCCGCGAGGCGACCGGCGC
>CAZPIR010000106.1:0-9682 GCA_964586085.1 uncultured Anaerolineaceae bacterium
GAGTTCGTACTTAATGAAATCGCCGCCCAAACAATTCCCCTACGATCAGGCGCGCGAGTTGGTGCAAGAAAAAAAAAAAAAAAAAGATTAGGTGATAGACGACCTTGCGCGAGTCGTAAAACTCGCGCAAGGTTGTGCTCCGGATTCGCCGAACACGGGGATCGAGGTTGGTGGTGATGAAAGGATTGATGGGTAGAGAAAATGGAAACCGCATTGGCTCCACGGTCGAAAAAAATTGCGCTGGTCGCTCACGATAACAAAAAACGGGATTTGCTAGAGTGGGCAAAATTTAACAAAGACCTGTTGGCGTATCGCGAGTTGTATGCGACCGGCACCACCGGCAAACTACTCGAAGAACAGGTGGGTCTCACTGTGCATCGTTTGAAAAGCGGTCCACTTGGCGGCGACCAACAAATTGGCGCGAAAATTGCAGAAGGCGAAATTGACTTTCTCATCTTTTTCTGGGATCCACTTGAACCGCTTCCGCACGACCCAGATATCAAGGCGTTGCTACGCATCGCGGTTGTGTACAATATCCCCATCGCGTGCAATCGCGCGTCGGCGGATTTCATCATTTCTTCGCCCCTGATGGATGCGGAATACGAACGCCAGGTTCCGGTGTACGATGATTATGTGGGACGTAACGTCAAGGGTGTGCGAACGGATGAATCAGAAGAGACCCGTTGATGCCTAAACCGCACGTTTTGTTTTTGTGCGTGCACAATTCGGCGCGTTCACAAATCGCCGAAGGATTGTTGCGCGCCCGGGCGAGTGATCGGTACGAGGTGTTTAGTGCGGGGAGCGAACCGTCGCGCGTGCATCCGCTTGCGATTCAGGTATTACGCGAACGCGGTGTGGATATTTCGACGGCACGCTCGAAGAACGTGCGTGAATTTCTTGATGCGCCAATTGATGTGGTCATCACACTTTGCGCTGATGAAGTGTGTCCGGTGTTGCCGCGCTCGGTCACGCGCCTGCTTTGGGGTTTGCCGGATCCCTCGAAGGTGCAGGGCAGTGAAGCCGAACGCTTGAATGCTTTTCGCTGTGTAGCAGACCAACTGGAACAATTTATCGAACAGTTTGTGAAGCGAGTATGACAAAACTTTTATTGGTGGAAGATGACCCGACCTTGCTCGAAACGCTCGAGTACAACCTGGGACGCGAAGGGTACACGGTCATTCGCGCGAGCGATGGGATCACTGCGCTCAACCTGGCGCGTGAACACACACCTGACTTGATTCTGCTCGACATTATGCTTCCTGAATTGGATGGCTTGTCGGTGTGTCGCACGTTGCGCCGCGAATCGAATGTGCCTATCGTGCTGTTGACGGCACGGAGTGGCGAGGTGGATCGCATTGTGGGTTTGGACAGCGGCGCAGACGATTACATCGTCAAGCCGTTTGCGTTGGGTGAATTGTACGCGCGTTTGCGCGCGGTTCTGCGACGCGGCACCCACGAGACCGCGATGAAGATCGAGTCCGGCGATTTGGCGCTTGATCTGGTTGGGCATCGCGCGTGGCGCAATCAGGCTCCGTTGAATTTGACGCCCAAAGAATTTGATCTGCTCGCCGAATTGATTCGCCACAAGGGTGCGGTGCTGACGCGCGACTTGTTATTGCAACGCATCTGGGGCTATGATTTTTCCGGCGATTCGCGCACGGTGGACGTACACATTCGCGGCTTGCGCGAAAAAATCGAAACCGATCCGGCGAACCCGACGCGCATCGAGACGGTGCGCGGGTTGGGTTATCGTTTTTCAGGTTGAACCGATGGAATTATTTTTGTTGCTCGTGTTGTTGCTTGCGTTGGCGATGCTGGCGTTTGCGCTATGGCGTAATCGAATTCTAGCCGCGCGCGTGATGCGCATGGAGCGTGCGCGCCGGGAGCAGGAAAGCGAACTCGCGCAACAAGCCGCCTTGCTTGCCGCGCTGAACCATGTCGCGACGGATGGCTTGATTGTGTTGAACAAGTACGGGCGAGTGATTTCGTTGAACGAGGTCGCGCGCTCGTTTTTGCTTCTCGCGCGCGGCATGGGCGAGCCAATGAATGAGATCGTTTGGGGACCGGATTTGCAATCCTTGATTGACCAGGTGCTGAATCAGCGCGCCGATTCGTTGGAGCAAATTGTGACGCGGGGCGAGCGTGCCTTTGCGGTGCGTGTGCAAGCGGTGAGCGGTGCGGGTGACACGCGTGTGTTGTTGCGTTTGGATGAAGTGACCGAACTGCAACGGCTGGGACGCGCGCGCCGTGAATTCGTCGCAAACATTTCTCACGAGTTGCGCACGCCGGTCACGTCCTTGCAACTGCTTGTCGAGACGATGAATGATGAGACCTTGAATGATCGCACCTTTCTCGCGCGCCTGCTCGACAAGATGCACTTGCAAATTGGTTTGCTTCGTCAACTGACCGATGAGTTGATGGAACTCGCGCTCATCGAGTCGGGGCAAGCGCCGCTTAAATTGATGGAAACCGATGCGGCGGATTTGATTCACCACGCCGCCGATGCTTTGCGCCCGCAGGCGGATCGTAAAAACATTCGGCTTGACGTGATGGTTGCCCCGGAAATCCGTGTGCTGGCAGATGCGCAAGGGATTCGCAAAGTGCTCGGCAACTTGATTCACAACGCGATCAAGTTTACGAATACCGGTGGACACATCAAGGTCGAGGCAGTGCGCCAAAATGATGATGTGCAATTTTCGATTAGCGATACCGGCATTGGCATTCCCGCGCGCGACCTGCCGCGTGTGTTCGAGCGATTCTACAAAGTGGATCGCGCGCGCACCCGCGAAGCCGGCGAACGGCGAAGCACGGGGCTGGGTCTCGCCATCGCCAAGCACACGATCGAAGCACACGGCGGCAAAATTTGGGCAGAAAGTATCGAGGGTAAAGGGTCGGTGTTTTTCTTTACCCTGCCGGCCGCGTGAGTTAGACGCGCTTGCTTCCATTGACCCAGTGCGGGTCGTCCTTGTTGTTGAACCACCATTCATCCCAGCGCGTCGCCAAAATCTCTTGTGCCAGTTGTTTGCCCTCGTCGGTTTTCAAACGCGGTAACAGGGAATTCAACCAATCGGGAACGTGGGGATTGCCCAGGTCGGCTTGGCGTTTGAGAAAGACCAACAGTTCGAGTTGGTCGGCGTCTTTGGCAAGACGCGCTTCGAGGGTTTGTGGGTTTTCAAACTCTTGCACGTACGCTACAATCTCTTCGCCGTGCGCCCACTCGCGCGCGCCATCCTCAAGCAGTTTCTCCATATCTTCATGCACGTATTTGCGATTCACGTAATTATGATCGCTCGTGCGCGCTTCGGGCAAATCGTGGAACATGACCAGGTGGAGCAAGCGCAGTTCATTCACCGGCTGTTCGCTCATGCGTGCCAGGATGAAGGCAATGTGCATCATCCGAAACATGTGCTCGGCGACCGATTGTTCGCCGTTGCCGAGAAATGCCAAGCCACTGCGCGGGGTGTCGTTCAACATTCCAACTTCGTGCAAGTACCGTGCGCGTTGATTCATAATTTCCTCCGTGCGCGCTATTCTAATGCCAAAGGTTTCAAGTTTCAAGTTTCAGGTTTCAGACGAATCGTATAAACACAAAACCCCTCCCGCGTTTGCGAGAGGGGTTTGTTGGTCTACTCGATTTAGTAATCGGGCATCGGGGGAGGCGCCGCCGGTTTTTCTTTTTCCGGTTTGTCCGTCACCAATGCTTCGGTGGTCAGGATCATCGCCGCGATGGACGCCGCGTTTTCCACGCCACTGCGTGTCACTTTGGCGGGGTCAATGATGCCGGCCGCCACGAGGTCCACGTATTGCTCGTTCAGCACGTCAAAGCCCCAGGTATTGCTACCCTTTTCTTTTTGCACGCGGCGCACATCTTGCACGACTACGGCGCCATCGTGACCCGCGTTTTCCGCGAGTTGGCGAAGGGGTTCTTCGAGTGAGCGTTTCAGGATCGCGACGCCGGTCGCCACATCGCCGGTCGCTTGGATGCTGTCGAGCGCGGAGATGACGTTGATCAATGCGACGCCACCACCCGGCACGATGCCTTCTTCAACTGCCGCGCGGGTTGCGCTCAACGCGTCTTCCACACGGTGTTTCTTTTCTTTCAACTCGGTCTCAGTCGCCGCGCCGACGCGAATGATCGCGACGCCGCCCGCGAGTTTGGCGAGACGTTCTTGCAATTTTTCACGGTCGTAATCCGAGGTCGTCTTGTCAATTTGCGCTTTGATTTCGTTGATGCGACCCTTGATGTCCTTGTCCGAGCCATTGCCTTCGACGAACGTTGTGTCGTCTTTGGTCGCAATGATCTTGCGGCAAACGCCGAGATCGCTGATTTGCGCGGTTTCCAACTTGCGACCCATTTCTTCGGTGATGACGTTGCCACCGGTGAGGATCGCCATATCGCGCAACATTTCCTTGCGGCGGTCGCCGAAACCGGGCGCCTTGACTGCGATCACGTTCAACATGCCGCGCAGTTTGTTCAACACGAGCGTCGCGAGCGCTTCGCCGTCCACATCTTCGGCGACGATCACGAGTTCGCGTTTGCCCATCTGCACCAATTTTTCGAGCAGGGGCACGATGTCGGTGTGCGCGGAAATTTTCTTGTCGGTGATCAAGATGTACACGTTTTCGAGCACGGCTTCCATGCGTTCCGGATTCGTGACGAAATACGGCGAGATGTAACCACGATCAATTTGCATACCTTCGACGTATTCGGTTTCGAATGCGAGACCGGTCTTGGATTCTTCGACCGTGATGACGCCGTCTTTACCGACCTTGTCCATCACGTCCGCGAGCAATTGACCAATCGCCGGATCGGCGGCGGAAATCGCCGCGACGTTCGCGATTTCTTCTTTGCCCTTGACGGGGGTGGCGCTTTTCTTGATCGCTTCGACGAGCACGGCGGTGCCTTTTTCAATGCCGCGTTTCAACAGCATCGGGTTGGCGCCGGCGGCGACGTTCTTTAAACCTTCGGTGACGATGGTTTGCGCGAGGACGGTCGCGGTGGTGGTGCCATCACCGGCGACGTCGTTCGTTTTGGTCGCGGCTTCTTTCAAAAGTTGCGCGCCCATGTTTTCGTACGGATTTTCGAGTTCGATTTCTTTCGCGACGGTCACACCATCATGCGTGACGGTCGGCGCGCCGAATTTTTTGTCGAGCGCGACGTTGCGACCCTTGGGTCCGAGTGTTGTCTTGACGGCATTCGCCATCACATCCACACCAATTTTCAAATGGCGGCGTGCCTCTTCCGAGAACGCCAGTTGCTTTGCAGGCATTGTCTATTCCTCCTGAACGAGTCTATGCTAAATTATTTTTCGATGATCGCGAGCACGTCTTTTTCGCTCAAGATCAAAACCTTTTTGTCGTTGAGCTTGATTTCGGTGCCCGAGTACTTGGCAAAGATGACCACGTTGCCGACTTCGACATCCATCGGGATGAGCTTGCCATCATCATCGCGACGTCCGGCGCCCGCCGCTACAACTTTACCTTCTTGCGGTTTTTCTTTTGCGGTCTCGGGAAGCAAAATGCCGCCAGCGGTTTTCTCTTCTTGATCGAGCGGTTCGACGATCAAGCGGTCACCCAACGGGCGGAGTTTCAATTTGTCTGCCATACTAAACCTCCTGAAAAATTTGTAATTTCTTTTTTGGTTAGCACTCATTTGATATGAGTGCTAAGACGATGCAAAATATACCACAAAAATAGATTTTGTCAAGGGGTAAAAAAGAGGAATTTTGCGAAGAATTTGTAAATGTCACGAATTTGGCACTTGCAGAGTGCAAGTGCTACGATCCGCTGTGGTGTAGGGGTGAAGCATTTTTTCGCAGTTCAGAAAAATGCTTCACCCTTACCAATAGTTCACATTCAATTGTCGTGTTCGAGGTAATACAACACCGTTGTGCCGAACGTGACTGGATAATTGTTGCGCCACGTGCCGTGACCGAATGAAAGCGTGAGACCGCGTTTGAAACGAAATGCCGACAGGTCGTTGAAATAACGATAGACTGTGGCGTAACCGTCTTCGGCTTCCTTGTAACGCAGAACGCCGCCGAAGGGACGATTGCCCCCGCCGGGCGGTACCGTGTAGCCGAGGTTGAAATAATAACCGCCGCCCGCCCAATCTTCGTGACCGCCGTACAAACGCGCGTTGCCCGTGCCATCGCTCAAACTCAAATTCGATTCGAGGTAGCCGTTGGGCCACGAGTGTGTTGCTGGGTCTTCTTGATTCGTGCCGGGCAAATTGCGCGTGGGTACCTTTTTGAAATCCTGATCCTTGGTTACGAATACGATACCAACGAGTTTGCCATTGCCCGGTAATTTCACTTGATAATCCGGCGTGAACGGTTGCAGGCGTTCATTCGCTTTGTAGTTCGCGCGCAATTGTGTGTTCGTCGTTTCATCCGCTTGCGCGTACCGCACGGTGAAGGAAATCGGTGCACTCTTGGATGTAATTTCGATGGTCATTCCATTTTGGTACGGCATCGGAAAATTATTATAGAACGTGTACGTGTCGCGCGATTCGATCACGCCCATCGGCGTCGAGCGATGGGCGACGATGTAATCGTGGTCGGTAAAGAACGCGATGAACGGCAAATCAATTCCCAGGTCACTGCCATACCGCACGCGCAGAGTAAGTTGCTTGAGGTCGAATTGTTTGGGAACTGTGAATTGAATCGCGTTGATTGTTCCCGCGCCGTTCAACTCGATGCGCGCCGGGGTCGCGAGTTCGCGCGTTTGCAAATTTGAAAATTGCGCGATGAAATTTTCCGGTTGCAACACGTTTTGTGCGAGTCGCGCTATTTCGTCGCGTGGCAAATCGTTTGTGCTGTACGGTTTGACACGTGTCTCGCGCGGGAGTGTGATGCCGGTAATCATAAACCACTTGGGCTTGTCCACGCCGCCGTAAATCGAAACCTTGAGCCGCGATTGGTACGGCATCGGAATAATGTTGCCGAATGCGCCGTACTGTCCGTACCGCCACACGAACATTTTGGCGAGGTCGGGTGTGAGGCGTTGCGCACTGCCGGCAAACCACTCGCGCACCGCGCCGTCGTACGCGATGCGATTGTCAATCTCGACGCGCAAGTTGCCGAGCTTTTGAATGTTGCCCCAATCCACAATATCTTCGATGCCGACCTTGCCGAGAATGTTGAGATGATTTTTTACGTCGCCGCGAAAGATCATCGTCTCGTGCGTAAACCAAATCAAATCCATCACGCCCGGTCCCGCGCGATCTACGAGCACGTACGCCGGCACATCCTTGCCTTGAAACTTGAGCGTCTCTTGTTTGTACAGATTCCACTTGCCGCTGTCGTCCTGCCACATATGATTCGTGGTTTCCCACTTTTCCTCGTCGCCCCAAAAATCCCAGAACGTCGTGCCGTTGAATTGGTCTTGCAACTGCGCGACGTTGATGGACGAGTTGATCCACTGCTTACCCTCGATGGAATTTGGGCGCGTGCGATTCGTGAGATAATCGGAGAGAAAATCGAGCGACGCATAAACCGGGATGATTTTTGTCGGCGTGGGTTGCGGGGTGACGGTCGCTTCACTGCGCGGTGTGGGCACAGCGGTTTCGCGCGCGACCGTTGTCGGGGCGGGCATAGTCGTAGTGGGTGCGATCACTTGAATCGGCAAATCGGCGACCTGGTCGGCGAACGCGAACAGCGCGAGCGCGCTCGCGATTAAAATGCCGACGACAATTTTGAGAAGCCAGGATTGCATTAGCGGGTGAGCGTGTGAATGACAATTTCGGGTGGGCAGAAAAAGCGTGCGAACACGCCGGACGAACCCGTGCCGCGTGACGTGTAACCTTGCATTCCGTTGTAACTCCACGCGCCGGCGAGATACTTGCGCGCGCATCGCGCATTCGCCAGAATCGCCGTGCCGCCGGGCAAGCAGACCTGTCCGCCGTGCGTGTGCCCGGTCAAGTACAACGCAAAGCCACGCTCGCTCGCTTCGGGAATAATTTCCGGCGAGTGAATCAACGCGATGCGCGCAGTACCGTTCGACACGCCGGACAATGCCTTGTCGAAATCGTACGCGCCGTAAAAGTGCGCGTCGTCCAAACCGACGAGCCAGAGTTGCGCGTCGTTGCGTTTCAGCGCAACCGCTTCGTTGAGTAACGTTTGCACACCCGCCGCTTCAAGCACGGGCACCATCTCGATGAAATCGTGATTGCCCAGAATGCCAAACACGCCGAGACGCGCGTGTTCACGCAACACGCCGACCAGGTCGCCGAGTTCGCGCGTAACGTGCGTCGAATCGCCGGTCGTGTGAAAACGATAATCGCCGGTGAGCACGGCGACATCGTACGCGTGCGCCGCGAGCTTGTCCGCGATGTGTTGACCCAACCCAGGGTAGCCGTCGAGATGCAAATCGGAGAGATGCGCGAGCCGCAAATTTTCAAATTCGGCGGGCAGGTTGGGAATCGTTACACGATTTTCACGCACCTGAATGTCGAGCGCGTTGCGCGTGCCAAGGTGATGCAAACCGGAAATACGCAACAGAAAATCGAGCGTCCGCATAATGAACTCGACGTTTTCATAGTGCAAGCCGCCGCGTCCTTCGCCCAGCAATTGTAAAATGCGCGTGACCTGCGTGTGCAACCGGCGACCCAGGTACTCGTCGCCCATCCGCACGCGCAAGCGTTCGAGGTCTTGAGCATCCATTTGTGTTCACTCCCAGTGCGCCAACTTTACCACAAAAACGGCAAGACACCAAGAATAAATTTATCCGCGAATCACGCGAATCTTTTCTTTCATTCGCGCGATTCGCGGATAAACGAACAATTTGGATCGCTGAAAATTATTTCGTCGCGCCGGGAATTTCGAGATAGTACAGCGCAGTCAAGCCGAATTTGACCGGAAAATTATTTTGCCACGTGCCGTGACCAAAACTCATCTGCAAACCGTTTTTGAAACGAAACGCGGACAGGTCGTTGAAATAACGAAAGATGGTTGCGTACCCATCCTTGCCGTCCTTGTAACGCAGGATGCCGCCGAACGCGCGATTCGCGCCGCCGCTTGGCTCGGTGTAGCCGCGATTGAAATAAAATCCGCCGTCCGCCCAATCCTCGTGTCCGGCATAGACGCGCGTTGCGCCTGCGCCATCGCGCAAAGAGAGATTGCCTTCGAGATAACCCATTGCCCAGGGTTTCTTTTCGTGGTCTTCGACGGTCGGTTTGTCCGGCAAAAATATCTTGGGAATATTGTCGAACGCCTGCTCGTCAGTCACAAGGACGAGTCCGACGAGTTTGCCGTTGCCCGGCAATGCCGCGAAAAAATCCGGACCGCGCGCGGACAGGGGTTCGCTCGCGCGATAGAGTGCGCGCAGTTGCGTGTGCGTTGTGTTCGATGCGGTGGCAAGGCGCACGTTGAGGTTGAGCGCAACCGGGCTGACGAGTTCGAGCGTGATGCCGTTTTGAAATGGCATCGGCAGGTTGCTGTAAAACGTGTACGCGTCGTTCGCTTCGATGATGCCGAGCGGCGTCGAGCGATGCGCGACGATTTGCTTGTGGTCGCCAAAGAACGTGGCGAGCGGCAATTCGATGCCGACCTGGTCGTCGTATTTCACGCGCAGAGAAATTTGGCGCGCATCGAATTTTTTGGCGAGCCGAAATTGCAACGCGGCGATTGTGCCTGCGCCGTTCAACCGAATCGTCGCCGGTTGATTGGCGACGAGTTGCACA
>CAZPIR010000107.1:0-6766 GCA_964586085.1 uncultured Anaerolineaceae bacterium
AATTGCCGAGATACTCGGTCAGTGTGCCGTTATCCAACTCGACGATGCGATCCACCACGTTATCAAGAAAATAACGGTCGTGCGAAATCACGAGCACGGTGCCATCGTAATCTTCGAGCGCGGTTTCGAGAATTTCGGACGAGCGAATATCCAGGTTGTTGGTCGGCTCGTCGAGCAAGAGCAAATTCGCGCCGCGCATCATCAACTTGGCGACCTGGACCCGCGCCTTTTCGCCGCCGGACAGTTGGCTGATTTTTTTCCTGGCGTCCTCTTGCGTGAACAGGAATCGTCCGAGCAAGCCAAACAATTCACGATCCACCATCGCGCGCGCGCCACGCAACTCGTCGCCGAGCGTCGCATCATAGTTAAGCGTTTGATGTTCCTGCGCGTAATAGGAGATCGTCGTGCTCGGTCCAACCTTGAACTCACCCGCATCCGGACTTTCGGTTCCCAGGATGCACCGAAACAACACCGTCTTGCCCGCGCCGTTCGGTCCGATCAAGCCGACGCGCTCGCGATGCCACACGGTCAAATTCACATCACGCAAAACCTGGTCGCGGTCGAAGGTTTTTTTCGCGCCGATAATTTCGAGCGTCTTGTTACTGCCGCGTTGCTTTGCCGCGAGCGCCAGTCCCATCGCCTTGCGTTCCATGCGCGGCTTGTCAATTCGTTCGATCTTGTCGAGTCGCTTTTGCATTGAGCGCGCGCGGCGCACAAATTTTTCGTTTTGTCCCGCGCCCCAACCCATCAAACGTTGAATCGAAAATTCAAGGCGACGCAATTCGGACTGCTGAATCTCAAACATTTGCTGTTGTTTGAGCAGGCGTTGTTTTTTCTCAAACGCGTACTCGGAATAGTTGCCGACGTAATGCGTCAGCACGCCATCTTCAAGTTCGACAATTTCTTCGGCGACAATGTCGAGCAAGTAGCGGTCGTGCGAAACGATGACGACTGCGCCCGGATAATCGGCGATCAATTTTTCGAGGAACGCTTTGCCGTTGAGGTCAAGGTGGTTGTCCGGCTCGTCGAGCAAAAGCAATTCAGGTTGCTCGATCAACAGCTTCGCCAAGCCAACGAGTTTTTTTTGCCCGCCGCTCAACGCCGAGATCGGCAAATTGAAATCGGCTTCGTTGAAACCCAGCCCGCGCAAAGTCGCGCGCACGCGATTATCGAAATTCAGCCCGCCCTTTTCTTCAAACTCGACAACGGCGCGTTGATGCGCGTCGAGCACGCGTTGCAGTTTGCGCTCGTCGTTGTAAATCGCCGGGTCGCCCATTTGCGCGTTCAAGCGTTCCATCTCGTGTTCGAGCGCGGCGAGCGTCGGCGACGCATCCAGCGCTTCTTCGATGACCGTGTGCGTCAAATCGAATTCCGGTTCCTGCGGCAAGTAACCGATGCGCACCGTGCGCGTGATAAACACACCGCCCGACTTGGGTTCATCCACGCCGGCGAGCATTTTCAAAATCGTGGACTTGCCCGCGCCGTTCGGACCAACCAAGCCGACGCGCGCATCGTGGTAGACTTCCCAGGACAATTTTTCAAAGACGAGTTGTCCGCCAAAATATTGAGTTACGTTGTCGAGCCGAGCAACCGTGCCGATGACCACACTAGACTCCTGAAACCTGAAACGTGATGCGTGTTCCGTTTAGTGAAGAGGCAAGAAGGTGAGCCAGAGAATTCCGACAATGACAGTCAGAATCGTAATCGGAATACCGGCTTTGAGATATTCCGCAAATGCAAGTTTGACGCCCTGCGAACGCGCAGACTCGGCGACGATGAGATTGCACACCGAGCCGAGGAGCGTGAGATTGCCGGCAAACGTAGACGCCATCGCGAGCGTGAGCCACACACGATTCGGGTCGGCAAGGTTCGGGACAAGCGGGCGAAAGAGCAGAACCGCCGGCACATTCGAAACCAGGTTGCTCAAGGCAACCGTGACGAACGAGAGCGGCGCCACACCCGCACGCGCGAGCGGTTCGATCAACGCGAACAACTGGGTCGAGAAACCGGCGTAGCTAATCGCGCCTGTGACGACAAAGAGTCCGCTGAAAAAAACCAGGAGCGACCAATCAACGCCATCGAAAATGTGATCGGGATTGACGCGGCGCGTGACAAGCAAACCGGATGCCGCACCAAGCGCGGCGAGCGGAATTGGCGCGCCGAACGAGAATGCGATCAACATCAATGCGCTCAACGCGAGCGTCTTGTTGAGCAGTCCGCGATCTACACGTGTCGCTTCGAGCGTGACCTGCGCAAACTGTGCAGGCGAAAACTCATCCCGATAAACCAGGACGATGACGACCCAGGCAATCACCAGACCCAGGATCGCAACCGGCGCAAGCGCGCCTAGAAAATCTACAAACGAAATTTTCGACGACATGCCAATCAACATGTTTTGCGGATTGCCGATAATCGTCGCGACCGAGCCAATGTTCGCCGCCGTTGCGAGCGCCACCAAGTACGGCAACGGATTGCGTTTCAACATGAGCGTCACTTGCAGGACAAGCGGCGTCAACATCACGGCAATTGTATCGTTGAGGAATAGTGCCGACAAAACGCCGGACGCCAACACAATCCACGCGAGCAAGACACGCGGTGTGCGCGCCCACACGACCATCGCACCGGACACCCAATCGAAAAACCCGGCAAGCCGCAAATGCGCGTTCACGATCATCATCGCCAACAACAACAGCAAGGTGTCCACATCGAGCGATGCGAGCGCGGTCTCGAACGGCATCACGTTGAACACGATCAACGCCACCGCGCCGACGAGCGCAATCGTCGCGCGATTCATTTTCAAACGCGGATATTCGCCAATCGCCACGCCGATGTAGGTAAGCGCAATCAGCGGAAGAGCCAGCGTATGTAAGGTCATTAAAAAATAATCCCGGTAAAAAAGTAAACAAGGAAACAGGTAAACACGTTACCTGTATACGTGTTTACCTGTATACAACATACTCGCGGACGCGACCATTTTACGCAATCGCCGATGAAATGCAAACAGCCACCGCGAATTATCACGATGGCTGTCAACACGTACGTAAGTAGGATTATGCCAACTTGACGACGTTCGCCGCTTGCGGTCCCTTGGGGCTGTCTTCGACGGAGAATTCGACTTGCTCGCCTTCTTTCAAAGAACGATAGCCCTCGGTTTGGATGGCGGAAAAATGCACGAAAACGTCTTTGCCACCTTCGTGCGCAATAAAGCCATAGCCTTTCGAGGCGTTGAACCACTTGACGGTGCCGGTAATGCGATCTGCCATTTGTACATTCCCTCCTTTCGGTGCGGATTTGCCGAGTAGGGAACTGGAAAACAAAACGCTCAAGCAACGTGCCGGCTCGAGCGTCGTTCGACGTACCCTAACACAGACTTGCAACTGCGCGCATTATCGTCAATTTTATTTTTTTGTCAACTCATCCAGGTTTGTGCGCGCAAAACTCGGGTCTGCGACTTGTGAACGCTGAATCGAACGTTGGTTCGGTCGCATCGTTCGTCAGCCCCACCCTTAGCGGGTCGGATAACC
The DNA here is from genome assembly GCA_964586085.1 of uncultured Anaerolineaceae bacterium. Taxonomy (GTDB): domain Bacteria; phylum Chloroflexota; class Anaerolineae; order UBA4142; family UBA4142; genus JACRBM01. Next base: position 3,525 of record CAZPIR010000107.1, read on the forward strand.
CGCGCCCACTTTGGTCGTGTCAATCGAGTATGCACTAACCGCGCCAAACTGCCCTGCCCACGCGGCATCGAGCGCGGAGAGATGCTCGCGCACGCCAAGCACGTACGGCTTGACGAGATAGGCGTGGTCGTTGTTCCACAAGAACGCGCCCGCCACGTCGCCGACAAAAATGCGTTGCGCGGCTTTGTACTTTTCGATGGCTTGCTCGCTGTCCATTTCTTGGTTTGCCAAGGTTAACGCCGTATCGAAATCTTTACTACAATAACCAATGCGTTGGGCGTAAACGCCTTTGCACGATTGCAAGAACAGCCAATTTTGCGGATGCAGATACTCGCCTTCCCAGGGAATCAGGAAAAGTTGCGGCGTGGTTTTGGGATCGCGCACGTACACCGGGTACGCGTTCGGCTCAACCGGGTCGAGCAAGACCGGGCACGCGAACACGCGCGTCAAGTTTGCGGCGATGAGACTGAACAATGCTTGGGTGCGCGGCGTGTTGCTGTACGATAGTTTGATGGTGCCGAGTTTGTTGCAATCAATTTTTTTCTTGTCGGCAGTCCCGTACCCGTTTTCAATCAACGTGCGTTGCGCTGCGCTCGGATCGTAACCCGGCACGGTCGCGCTTTCATCGTAACCGGGAATGCCCGGCGGAATCCAGGACGCGTACGGCTTGCCAAGCCCCTTGACCACATCGCGCACAAAGCCATCGCGGTCGAGCGCATATGAAAATGCGCGACGCACATTCTTGTCGGTGAATGGCGGTTTCTTGACGTTAAAGCCGATGTACGTCACGCGCGCGGCGGGAATGCGCACCAGGTCTTTGTCGGTTTGGGCTTGCGACCAGTTGTCCATCGTCAGTCGCACGACATCAAGTTCGCCTTTGCGATAACTGGCAAGCGCTTCGTCGTCCGCTTGAAAATAAAATTCCAGCCGGTCGAGTTTGGGTTTGTCGCCCCAATAATTTTCATTCGGCACGAAACGAATGGACGTGTCCGTCACCTCGGAGATTTTGAACGGACCATTGCCGTTTTGATTTTCCGGCTTCGCCCACCACGCGTCCGGGTCTTGGTCAATTTTACTGCGCTCGCTCGGGTAGCCAACCCAGGTCGCCGCCATCGTCAAAAAATAGCCGGTCGGCTGATCAAAGTTGACGACGAGTGTTTGCTCATCGGTTGCCTTGATGCCAATGTTGTTCAACGCTTTTTCAATGTCTTCCGGTTTCGATTTCGGGTCGAGCGTGTACGCCGCAAGCGCACCGCGCACATCGTCAAGGAACGAGGGTGATGCCGCACTGATGCGCGGGTCAAGCAAATAACGATAGGCAAATTCAAAATCGCTTGCGAAGAGCGGCGTGCCGTCCACACGCTTCAAGCCATCCCGCAAATGAAACGTGAGCGTCTTGCCAGCGTTGCTAAATTCCCAGGACGATGCCGCGCCCGGCAAGACCTTGCCCTTTTCATCCACGCGCGTCAGACCTTCGTAAATCAATTGCAGGACGGCAATCTCGTTGTGCGTGGAGGCGCGTTGTGGGTCGAGCAAATCGGGACGCCCGCCCAGGTTGATCCGCAGAACACGCGGACGCGGAACAGCCGGGGTGGCAGTGGGCGCAGGTGGGAGACTCGCAGGTGGTGTGGTTTGCGGCGCTGTAGTCGGCACGGATATATCGGCACAAGCGGTCAACCACAAACCCAGGAACAGGATAAAAAACAATCGGTGCATTCGCAAAACAATCTCACTCGGACAGAATTGGAAACGCGCGCTAGTCTAACAAAGAGTCGTGGATTGGTCAAATCACTTGACGATTAGCGTGTTCCAGGTCTCGGACGCCATTGGGTTCGGCACATAGCCCTCGATGTTGGCGAGGAAAACAAACGGCGTTTGGTTGTGCGCGATGAACACGCGCAACACTTTGTCGTGAATCGCCTTTTCGATCTGCTGATACAAGCGCGCGCGCGCCGCTTGGTCGTTCATCGTCGCGCCGCGTTTCAACGAATCCGAAACAAGTTTATCGCTCACGTACCCTTCGCGCGTGATGGGGGTGTCCTTGTCGTCCATGCAGAAAAAATAGCAGAGCATGTTGTCAGGGTCGCCATTATCACTCGTCCAACCCAGAAGGTAAAGCGGCAGTTGTCCGTTGCGTCGTCGTTCGAGGAAGGTCGCCCAATCCATCGTTTGCGCTTGCGCGTTGATGCCGGCTCTAGCCCAATCCGCAACCATCGCCGTCGCGGTGTCTTTGGGATTCGGCAAGTACGGTCGCGCGACCTGAGGATAAACTAATTCGAGCGGAACTTTTTTTCCGTCTATCGTCAAATCGGAAATCCCGTTCGGAAAACCGGCATCGGCAAGCAATTTTTTCGCGGCAACTGTGTCGTTCTTCCAATCCTCAAAATCGCGACTGTAACCCCACATCGCCGGCGACAAAAATCCTTTCGCCACCAAGCCCGCGCCATAAAAAGTTTTGGCGACGATGGTCGGTTTGTCCATCGCCATTGCAAACGCTTGGCGCACACGCGCGTCCTGAAATTCCTTGACCTTGAAATTGAACGCGAGATACGCGGTCGAGTTCGCTGGACGCAACACAATTTTGTAACGGCTGTCCGCTTGCACGTTGACAAGTTGACTTGCATCGGTGAGTTCCAAGCCTTGAATCTCACCGCTCGCCAACGCCTGCAAGCGCGTCGCCTCATCAGTAATCGTGCGGATAACGATACGTTGCGTGCGCGCAACATTTCCTTGATCCCAATAATTCGCAAACGCTTCAAGTGTCACCTGCTCGCCCGGCTTCCACGCAACGAATTTGTACGCGCCGGTGCCAACCGGCATTTTGCACGCATTTGCGCTCGCGCGATCCAACGCCGTCGGACTCCACAAGCCGAACGCGAACATGGCGAGATTGTTGAGCAAGGCGCTTTGTGGTTCGCGCAACGTCAAGCGCACGGTCGTCGCGTCAATCGCTTCAACCTTGACGACGTTGCTCTGTCCGTCGAATCCGCCGAATTGCGCTTCATAGTACTCGAACGCCAACCCCGTTTGGGTTTGCAAGATATGATTCGGGTTACGCGAATTTTTCCAGTAATCAAAATTTTTGAGAACGGCATCCGCGTTGAACGGCGTGCCATCGTGAAACGGCACGCCGCGTCGCAAAGCGAACGTCCACACTTTGCCATCATCAGACACGCTCCATTTTTCCGCGAGACCTGGGACGACATTCGTGGTGTCGCGGTCGTACTTGACCAAGCCCTCGA
>CAZPIR010000107.1:6776-9673 GCA_964586085.1 uncultured Anaerolineaceae bacterium
AAATTTGATGCGTCACGCGCGCCGAAATCGTGTCCGTGATAACGGCGGGATTGAGACACACCGGGTCGTTCGGCGAGCCGAATGTAAAAATCGCGTTCGGCGGCAGAGGCGTCGGTGTGAAAATTGGAGGTGGGGTCGGCGCAATGGTTGGCGTCGCAACGACGGTTGTCGGCTTGATGGTCGGCATCATCAGCGCGCGCGTGGGCACAACCGTCGGCGCGGCGCATGACACAACCGCAAACGCCAACAACCAAACGGCAAGCACACGAAAAAAGATGGGGTGAGAAATTTTGGTCAAGGGCATAATAAGCAGTAAAGGCGACGCATTGAGCGTCGCCCTCCACATTGAGCATTCCTACATCAAACTTGATCGAACTGTTGACTTACGCCAAGTGGCACGCAACCCAGTGGTCTTCACCCAGGTCACGCCACGCCGGATCGTCCACCTTGCACTGCTCCACCGCAATCGGACACCGCGTGTGGAAGCGACATCCCTTGGGCGGATTCACCGGACTCGGCACATCGCCCGTCAAGATCACCCGCTCGCGTTTCTCTTCCACCAGCGGATCCGGAATCGGCACCGCCGACAACAACGCTTTCGTATACGGATGACGCGGATTCCGATACAACGCATCCCGATCCGTCAACTCGACAATCTTGCCCAGATACATCACCGCGATGCGATCCGAAATGTGCCGCACCACCGACAAGTCGTGCGCGATGAACAGATACGTCAAATTGAATTGCTGTTGCAGTTCTTCCAACAGGTTGATGATCTGCGCTTGAATCGAAACATCCAACGCACTGATCGGCTCGTCGCACACGATAAAGTCCGGTTGCACCGCCAACGCGCGCGCAATCCCGATGCGTTGCCGCTGCCCACCCGAAAACTCGTGCGGATACCGATTGATAAAATACGGATTCAACCCCACGACCTTGAGCAAATCTTCAACGCGCGCTTTCTTGTCCTTGCCCTTGGCTATGTTGTGCACTTCGAGCGGCTCGCCGATAATGTCGCCCACCGTCATGCGCGGATTCAACGACGCATACGGGTCCTGGAAAATCATCTGCATGTTGCGCCGCATCTTGCGCAGGTCTTCGCCTTTGAGCGCGGCAAGATCCTTGCCCTGGAACACCACGTTCCCTTCGGTCGGGCGATACAATTGCAAAATCGTGCGCCCCGTCGTGGATTTGCCGCATCCCGATTCGCCGACCAGCCCCAGCGTCTCGCCTTTGCGAATCTCGAAATCCAACCCATCTACCGCTTTGACATCCGCCACCTTGCGCTGAAAGATGATCCCTTGCGAAATCGGAAAATACTTTTTCAAACCCCGCACTTGGACGAGGGCGCTACTGCTATTCGTGGACATCTTGTTCTCCATTTTCTCGCGCTTAACCTTGCGCGCCGCGGGATTTGCGTACGTCTTGCCAGTTCCAGCACGCCACATGATGGCGCACCGCCGCCGTTTCGAGCGCGGGATTTTCGTTCACACATTTCTCGGTGCGGAAGCGACACCGATCGTAGAACGGACACCCCTTGGGCATTGCGATCAGATCGGGCGGCAGTCCTTCGATGGGTGTCAACTTGCTCTTGCGTTTTTCATCCAGCCGCGGAATCGAGCCGAGCAAGCCGAGCGTGTACGGATGCAGCGGGTCGCCAAAAATTTCTTTGACCGGCGCGCTCTCGATCACAAATCCGGCATACATCACGTTGATGCGGTCGGCGAGACCGGCGATGACACCCAGGTCGTGCGTGATCCAAATGATCGCCATGCCGAGTTCGCGCTTCAAGCGTTTCACAATGTCTACGATCTGCGCTTGAATCGTCACATCGAGCGCGGTCGTCGGTTCGTCGGCGATCAATAATTGCGGCGAGCACGAGAGCGCCATCGCGATCATCACGCGTTGGCGCATGCCGCCGGAAAATTGGTGCGGGTAATCGTCGAGGCGACCTTCGGCTTCGGGGATGCCGACCATCTTCAACAATTCGACGGAGCGTTTGCGGGCTTGCTCGCGCGTCATGCCCATGTGCAATTCGAGCGCTTCGCCGATCTGGGTGCCGATCGTCAGCACGGGATTGAGCGAGGTCATCGGGTCTTGAAAGACCATCGCGATTTTGTTGCCGCGCACGGAACGGATTTCTTCGTCGTCCACCTTGAGCAAGTCGCGGCCCTGGAAATAGACTTCGCCGCTGGCGATCTTGCCGGGCGGCATTGGGATCAGGCGCATGACGGACAACATGGAAACGGATTTGCCGCATCCCGATTCGCCGACGAGTCCGAGCGTTTCGCCTTCATCCACCGCGAACGACACGCCGTTGACGGCATGCACGATGCCGTCCTGGGTGTGAAACTCGGTGCGCAGATTTTTTACTTCGAGCAATGTGCCCATTGTCACTCCATTGAGAAAATTTATGATGACAGATTTTTCACTGATCCACTTCGGGATTCAATGCTTCGTTCAAACCGTCGCCCAAAAAACTAAAGGCGAGAATGATAAACGTAAACAACATTCCCGGCGCGACCACCAGCCACAACATCTTGGGAAATTGGCGCCAGTAACGCGGCGCATTGTCCGCCATGATATTACCCCAACTGGGATTCGGCGGTTGCAGTCCGATACCCAGGTAACTCAGGTATCCTTCAGATAACGCAATAAAGCCCATGCTCATCGAAATCGAAACGATGATCGGCGCAAGCGCGTTGGGCAAAATGTGACGCGCGATGACTTGCCACGTTGGCACACCGGTCGCATGTGCGCTGACTATAAATTCGCGTTCCTTGAATGCCAGCACTTGCCCGCGCACGAAACGTGCCAGCCCCGCCCAACCCACCAAACCGAGCGCGATAATGACAACGCCATAGTCTAGATAACCACTTCTTGCCAATTCTGTCAAA
>CAZPIR010000108.1:0-9630 GCA_964586085.1 uncultured Anaerolineaceae bacterium
TACCAAACCATCACTCGGACAATATCCGCATCAATGGAACTGGGACTCGGCATTGATCGCCTTGGGCTGGGCACATTTTGATTTGCCGCGCGCGTTTGCCGAAGTGCGCTCGCTCCTCGCGGCGCAGTGGCGCGACGGCATGGTTCCGCACATTATTTATCCGACCGGCGCGTCCGCGTACTTTCCGCCGCCGGAATTTTGGCAGACGGGCAATCTCGCGCACAGCGGTTCGATTCAATCGTCCGGCTTGACGCAACCGCCGCTCGTCGCGACGATGGTACGCTTGATTCACGAACGCACACCCTCGGACGCCTCACGCGCGTTTGTGCGCGAGGTATTTCCGCAAATCCTGGGTTGGCATCGTTGGCTTCACACCGCACGCGATGCCGACGGGACCGGCTTACCGTGCATTTTTCATCCCTGGGAATCCGGCGCGGACAATTCGCCACGTTGGTCGCCCGCGCTCGACCGCATCACGCCGACCGACTTGCCGCCGTTCAAGCGACGCGACACGCAGTTTGTTCCACCGGAGGAACGACCGCTCGCGCCGGATTATGAACGTTTCGTGCATCTGATTGACCTGGGTCGCCGCGCGTATTGGGAACCACGCGCATTACTCGAACAAATGCCATTCGCAATCCAGGACGTCATGTTCTGCGCGATCTTGCATCGCGCGGACGAAGATCTGCTCGCGCTCGCGCTCGAACTCGGCGCGCCGACCCAGGAATTGGATGCGTGGCTCACGCGCACGCGCGAAATTTTCGACACGCGATTTTGGGACGATGCGCGTGGTCTGTATTTCGATTTCGATCTGTGCACACACGCACCGATTCAGGTCAATGCGTGTCACACGTTTGCGCCCCTGTTCGCCGGGCTTGCTTCGCGCGCCCAAGCCGCGCGCCTTGTCGCGGAACATTTCAACAATCCAGACGAGTACGCGCCCGGTGCCAACTCGCGTTTCAGTTTGCCGAGCACTGCCAAAAACGAACCGGGGTACGCGCCGCGCCGCTATTGGTGCGGACCCGTGTGGATTCAAATCAATTGGATTATCGCGCAAGGTTTGTTGCGGTACGGTTACGTCGCGCAAGCCGAACAACTGCGCCGCGATTCGCTCGCGTTGGTCGAGCAAAGCGGATTCCGCGAATACTTTGATCCGCGCGACGGAAGCGGTTGCGGCGCGACCGAGTTCTCTTGGTCGGCGGCGTTGACACTCGAATTTTTGAACGAGGAAAAATAAAATGGGGCAGGCATTAGTTGTTACCGCGCCGCATCAATTGGCGTACGAAACATTTGATGATATTGCGCTCAAGCCGGACGAGGTGCGCATCCAGACCTTGTTTTCCGGCATCAGCGCCGGCACGGAGATGACCCAATATCGCGGCACGAATCCGTTTATGCACAAACGTTGGGATGAAGCACAACGTTTGTTTGTGCCCGGCGAAAAAATCAGCTGGGAATATCCGGTGCGCAACCTGGGTTACGAAGAGGTCGGCAAAATTATTGAAATCGGTTCGGCGGTGCGCGACATTGCAATTGGCGCGCATGTGTTCGGAACCTGGGGACATCGCACGCATCACGTCGCGAACCTGGATTACGTGCGTCCGCGTTTGATGCCGCAGGATGCTGACCCCATCTTTGGAATTTTTTCGCACATTGGCGCGGTTGCACTCAACGGTACGCACGACGCGCACATTCGCATCGGCGATACAGTCGCTGTGTTTGGTCTCGGCACGTTGGGGCAAATCGTCGCGCAAGCGGCACAGCAATCCGGCGCGCGCGTGATCGGCATTGATTTGCACGAGTCGCGCTTAGCGATGGCAAAGCAACTGGGCGCGGCAATCGTGTTGAACGCGCACGAAAAAATCGCCGAGCGCATCAAAGCGTTGACCGATGGACGCGGCGCGGATGTGTGCATCGAAGTTTCCGGCGCATCGCCCGCGTTGAACGAAGCGATTCGGGCGGTCGCGTACTCGGCGCGCGTCGTCGCGATGGGATTTTTCCAAGGCGAGGCGCACGGATTATTGCTCGGCGAAGAATTTCATCACAATCGCGTCAACATCGTCGGCTCGCAAATTTCCGGCGTTGACCCTGAAGCAAAATATCGGTGGGACAAGATGCGCCTGTGGCAAACCGCGATTCGTTTGCAGAACGAGGGTATTTTGAATTTGCGCCCACTCATCACGCATCGCGCGCCATTCGACCGCGCGGCGGAATTGTTCGAGACGATTGACCACGCGCCGGAACAGGTTGGGCAAGCGGTGATTGAATTCTAGACGGAGGACGAAAGATTTATCCGTCTTTTGTTCTTGGTTACATCTATGAACATTCTACGTACCGGCATTCTTGGTTGCGGCGGCATCGCGCAGAAACACGCGCAAGCCGCGCTCAATTTGAAAAATAAAATCGAACTCGTTGCGTTCTGCGATCACACGCAAGCCAAAGCACGCACATTCGCCGAACAGTACGCGGCAGGACACGCACAAACGTTCACCGATTATCGCGTGATGATTGAACACGCCGATTTGGACTTGCTCATTATTTGCTTGCCGCCATTCGTGCACAATGATGAAGTAGAACTCGCGGCGGCACGCGGCATTCACCTGCTCATCGAAAAACCGATTGCGTTGACGCGTGAACTTGCGTGGCGAATGGTACATGCCGCCGAACGCGCAAACATCAAAACCCAGGTCGGGTTCATGTATCGCTTTGGCGCGGCGACGCAAAAATTCAAGACCGAAATTGCCGAAGGTAAAACCGGGTCGCTCGGTTTGTTCAGTGCGCGCTATTTTTGCAATTCGCTCCACGCACCCTGGTGGCGCGTACGCGAAAAATCCGGCGGGCAGTTGGTCGAGCAAGCCATTCACCTGTTCGACACGATGCGCTTTTTGTGCGGCGAGCCGGTGAGCGTCTACAGTCGTCAAACCAATGTGTTTCACCGCGACGTGCCGGATTATTCGAGCGAAGATGTCAGCACGACGGTGTGTAGTTTCGCGAACGGCGCGCTCGGCGTGATTTATGCGACGAACGGCGCGATTCCCGGCAAGTGGCTCAAGGGCTGGCAGGTCGTCACGCAAAACCTCGTCGCCGAATTTTCCGATTGGAACAACGCGACGTTCACACGCACGAACGTGCAACCACCGACCATTGAAAGTATCGCCGCAACCCAGGATGCGTTTACATTACAACTACAAGACTTGGTAAACGCGATTCGCACGAACGGCGACACGCGCACGCCCATTCGCGAGGGCGCGCGCACACTCGACCTGGTGCTCGCCGCCGCGCGTTCGGCGGAGACACACACGGAAATTTTGTTGGACAACCAATGAAAATTATTGTCGCTCCCGAAAATACGATCAACATCGAATCGAACATCGCGTCGCTCGTCCGTCTGCAACCCATGTTGAACGGCAACGTACTTGACGAAGCACACGTCGAAATCGTTAGCCCCGATGCGCAACACATCGAACTACACTCAACTGCACCAAAAAGTTTCGAGGGCACATTCGGCGTCAGCATTACGCAGACCGACGACACACACATCGAGTTGCGTTACTGGTTGCGCGGCTTGCCGAAAAATTTCGTCCTGGATTCGTTCGGCATTCGTTTCACGCGCATCGAAAATCTGCACGCCTATCTGCGTAACGGCTATACGAGTTGGGACGGCAGTTTCTACGTCGAGCCAGACGCAATGCGCGATTTTGAGGCGTACGAGTCGCGTCCCGAAACCGGGTTCGCGATGACGCAGTTATTGCCACGTCATGGCTCAGGTTCTGTCATCCTGGGTTTTGACCGCCACGAACGTTTTCAGCATACGTTCACGTTCGATACGCGTCAGCATCCAACCTCGTTGATGATTCAAACGTTGTGGGATCAGAAATCGCATTCGGGACAATGCGAATCCGAACGTCTCGTTATTTTTGAACATACCCAAAACGAAAATGCGTTACGTGAGTGGGCACACGTCGTTGCGAATGCCGCGCCCGTCGCGCCGCACAAACCAGAGCCAATGATCGGCTGGTGCTCGTGGTATAATCTCTACGGTTACATTAACGAGGAAAATATCCTGACGCATTTGCGCGGCGTCGAAAAAATTACGCGCGACGAAAATTTGCCGATACGCATCTTTCAAATTGACGATGGCTTTACGCCAGAGATGGGCGACTGGCTTGATGTGAAACCGCAATTTCCACGCGGCATGCAACCTCTACTTGACGACATTCGCGCGACGGGATTGATCCCAGGATTGTGGATTGCGCCGTTCATGGTGGGCAATCGCAGTTGCTTGTATCGCGAGCATCCCGACTGGGTTGTGCGCGAGCGCGCAAGCGATGCGCCGCTCGTGCAGTGGAAGTTTTACGGCGAGTTTCGCTGGCACAAGCGCAGTGAAGAATATTACATTCTCGACACGACGCATCCCGACGCGTTTGAATATTTGCGGCGTGTGTTTCGCACCTGGCATCGCGAGTGGGGTTGCGATTATTTCAAAGCTGATTTCATGTTCTGGGGTGCGGAGCATGGACCCACGCGTGCGCGTTGGCACGTCCCAGGATTGACGCGCATCGAAATTTGGCGCCACGTCGCAGAAATGATTCGCGCGGAAATCGGCGCGGCGACCTGGCTCGGTTGCGGTTGTCCGTTGTGGGCATCGGTTGGTTTGGTGGATGGCGTGCGCATCGGCAGTGATGTCGGCGTCGAGTGGCACGGACATTTGTCGGCGCAATCGTTGTTGCGCGATCAGGCGACGCGCAATTTTGCGAACCACATTTTGTGGGAGACCGACCCAGATTGCATTTTACTGCGCGACCGCTTTCATCATCTCAGCGAAAATGAAATTCGTTCGCTCGCGTTGTACGCGGGCATGACCGGCGGCGTGCTCACGACGAGCGATGCACTCGACGAACTTTCGCCGGAACATTTGCGCTGGTGGAAATTGATGGTCAACTCGCCGCGCGGCACGTGCGATTTCCCATTCCTGGGTCAATCGCCGATCACGTACAAACGTCTGCCCGCCGATTTACAATCGCATCACGTCCGGCATCAAGCAACCGCCGATCCCGTGCTCGTCCAGGTGCGCGGCAACGCCGTATTTATTTTCAACACCGGCGACGTGCCAACCGAGCGCACGTACTCACTTGATGCGCTGGGAATTTCGGATGCGCGCTATGCGTACGATTGGATACATCAAACCTCTGCAATTTTAGAAACCGCCAAAATATCTGTTACACTCGCACCACACGATGGTGTCTTGCTGTTCATCGGCTCGACACCTTTTCAAACTTGCCCAGAGCAATTGCCATGAATCCACTTGTTGAGCATTTGATTTTCTTGTACGGCGATCTCGTTGGGCGCGACACGTTTTTACGCCTGACCGCGCTCATCGAAAAATATCGCGCGCAAATTCCTCCGCCGCGCGCGCGCGCATTGACCGAACGCGACGCAGTTTTGATCACGTACGGCGATCAAGTACGGACGTCCGACGAGTCGCCCTTACACACGCTCGCCGATTTTTGCGCGGCGCATTTGCACGCACTGGTAAGCACAATTCACATCCTGCCTTTTTTCCCCTACTCATCCGACGATGGATTTTCAGTGATCGATTTTCGCGCAGTCAATTCTGATTTTGGAACCTGGGATGGCGTGACGCGTATCGGCAAAAATTTTCGCTTGATGTTCGATGTGGTGGCGAATCACGTTTCGGCGCAGAGTGAATGGTTTCAAAAATTTTTGCGCGATGATAATAAATATCGCGACTATTTTGTCGTCGTGCCGGATAATGCGGATGTGTCGCGCGTGATTCGTCCGCGCACGTTGCCGTTGTTGACCAAGTTTGAAACGCCGAGCGGCGTGAAAAATGTGTGGACGACATTCAGCGCAGATCAAATTGATCTCAACTATGCCAACCCCGCTGTGTTACTCGAAATCATAGACACGTTGCTATTTTATATTGCGCGCGGCGCCGAGTTGATTCGCCTCGATGCGATTGCATTCTTGTGGAAAGAGTCTGGCACGACCTGTTTGCATTTGCCGCAAACGCATCGCGTGATTCAACTGATGCGCGCCGTGCTCGACGAGGTTGCGCCGCACGTGGTGTTGATCACCGAAACGAATGTGCCGCACGCCGACAACATGGCCTACTTTGGCAATGGGACGAACGAAGCGCAGATGGTTTACAATTTTGCGTTGCCGCCCATCACACTCCACACGTTTCATACCGGCGATGCCACGGCGTTGACGCGCTGGGCAAGCACATTGACTCTGCCTTCTCCACAGGTGACATTTTTCAATTTCCTCGCATCGCACGACGGCATCGGCTTGAATCCGGCGCGCGGTATTTTACAAGATGCGGAAATTGCGGCGCTTGTAGCGCGAACTATCACACACGGCGGACTCGTTTCGTACAAGAATAATCCCGATGGCACGACGAGTCCGTACGAACTCAACGTCAATCTATTCGATGCGCTCAACGATCCGCGCGCAGGCGAATCACTCGCGACCCAGATTGATCGTTTTCTCGCCGCGCAAGCGATTATGCTCGCGCTGGTCGGCGTGCCGGGAATTTATTTTCACAGTTTATTTGGCTCGCGCGGCTGGCAAGCCGGCGTCGCGCAGACCGGGCAAAATCGCACGATCAACCGCGAAAAACTGGCGCGCACATCGCTCGAACCTGAACTCGCCGACCCAGGATCGCGACGCTCCCAGGTTTTCGCGCGATACACGCAACTGCTTCGCGCACGTGCCGCGCATCCGGCATTCGATCCGTATGCTACGATGCGCGTGCTTGATTTTGGTGCGCCCGTGTTCGCCATCGAACGCATTGCCGCAAAGGGCGCGACGGTGCTCGCTCTGCACAATGTGTGCCATCGCACCGTTGACCTTGACCTGGGCAAAAATAAATCCGTGCGCATGATGGATCTCATCACACGCACGGCAATCGAAAATCACTTGTCTCTGCAACCGTACCAAGTACTCTGGCTCGCGCCGGAATCGCACTAGTCGCCGGCGTCCACCTTGAACGAGTTGGCGATGCGCTCGGCATTCGCAATGAAATTCGCGTCGGTCGGCTTGCCGTAATCAATCACGATTTCAAATTCCTCCGTGCCTGCAACGATATAATACGTGATCGCGACCTGGTCGGCGTGAACGTACTCGAGAATTGCCGTGTCGCGTCCGTTGACGAGCAACCCGGTTTGCGTTTTGAGAATCAAGCTCGGCTCACGCGAACCGACCACATCATTTTTGCGATTCTCCATTTTTTTTTGCGCCGTGCCAAAGAGCAAAGGCGATTCAGTCACCATCACAGAAAAACCGGTTTCGCGGTCGCGTCCCATTAAAATCAACTGCGCCGAATCGGATTTGACCTGCACATCTCTCAAAGGCACCTGGGCATAAAAACCATCCGGCACCAAAATCGAAAAACGCGTCGTCTTGAGTCTCGTCCAGCCCGTCGGCACATCGCCTGGCATCGCAGGCGCGCGCACGGTTTGCCCAAGCATTTTTTGTATTGCCGGCCTCATCGCCGTCAACACATTGTCTTCGGTGCGTTGCAAACTCACCAACGCGGTAATTACAAAAAGCGTTTCCCCTTTTTGCGCGACAAGCGCGGCGTACCGTCCACCCTCGAATTCGCGCCACACCGAAACCGCGCTGTCACCCAGACCGCTCACTTTGTTCACACGCACATTCGCCACGCCACGCGCCGCGTCCGGCAATTCGTTGAGCGCATCGCGCGCCGACACTCCCGCCATGAACATCGTCAGCCATTTGTGGTACTGCACGCTCGCGCCGCGCGGATTTGCCGCATCTATCGCGCTGACGATGCTGAGCAATTGTTCCCAAGGTTGTCGATCGGTCAACTTGCCGGCAATCACAGCGCGATCCGCTCTGGCAACCGAGGGCGACACAACCGGCACGCCGATTTGTGCGGTACGATTTGGCGTAAACGCGACAGTCCCGTACCCACACAAGCCGCGCACATTCATCGTCGCCGTCGGCGGCGAGAACAAGGTCATCTGTATCGGCTGTTCCTGGATCGCTTCGTCCAGAATTTCCGTTGCATCACCGCGCGATAAATCAGCGCAGGTTGTTTGCGATGGCGTGGTCGTCGTGCGCGGCGTCGGAGCGGGCAAGCTAACATAGTTGACGACAACCAGCGTGACCTGGTATTCACTCGGCGCGATTTCTTTGCTCGCAAATTCGTTTTGCGGATGCGGCGTCAATGCGTTCAAGTAAACACCCGCCGAGTTGAACAGCGAACTGCGCCTGGTTGCATTCACCAGGTTCGTGCCGAGCGTGAGTCGGTCTGTTTTGCCGTCACGTTGCAATGCGATGACAACATTCGCTTCGCCGCTCGTGGCACACGTCGCGCGCGTGGGACAACGCGAATCCTGGGTCACGGATTCGAACGCAACCTGGGTGTCCAGGTCGGCGACAGCAATCGTCTGACCCAGTTTGAGCGTGAATGGCTCGTTAATGCGCGCCGGCGTCACGTTAAGCACTCCCGGCGTCACAACCAATTTCACGCGATAGTCAATCGGTTGAATCGGCACCGCGGCGCGTTCGCGTGCCGGCGCAACGTCAACGAATTGAATGAGGTAGCCGTTGAACGAACCGATGCGGCGATAATCATTTGGGCGCGTGCTAAGATCAAAACGCGCGACCTGGCCGCCGCTCTCGACCGTGACCGCGACGCGCACATTGCCGGCTTGGAAACAATTTATATCGAGCGCGCAACGCGTGTCTTCGAGCATGCTCGTAAAAAAGACGCGCATGTTGTTCGCATCGGCAAAGGTCGCCCACTGACTCCAACCCAGCGTGAATGGTTCGTTCAAGCGCGCGTTGATGCCATTGACCGGCATGGAGGATGAGGTTGGCGCACTCAATGCAACGGGTGTGCCGGCAGTTGTCGGTGTGACCGGCGCGCGAGTCGGCGCGACAAGTGGCGTGCTGATGACACTCGTCGCTTGCAAAGGTTGCGTGGGCATCACGGTCACGGTCGGCGCAGGTTGTGGCGTCACCTCACGCGAACTGCACGCACTCAACCCAATGAGGCACACGAACATTCCCAACATCAACGCGATAAATTTTTTAAACATGGCTGACTCCTTTGGCGGCGGCGCGTAACCCCGTTTGCCGAATGATACACGCGCATCGTGACAAGAGCGCGACAACCCATCGGGAGATTGATCCCTATTATAAAAGAAACGCCTGCATATTGCAGGCGTTTCGATTGTTCAAGCCTCAAGCGTGTCCGGTGAGTTTGAGCCATTCGATGCGCGTGTGACCCGACACATTGCCCACACCAATTTGACCGAATAAGTACGGACTAGATGAATCCGTCCAACGCAACAACTCGCGGCCATCCATCGAGGCAACGATCTCGGCACCGCGCGCTTGAACTTGCAGTTGATATGTGCGACCCAGTTCCCATTCGAATGCGGCATCGGCGACAACGCGATAGCCGCGTTCGTTTTTGTAGAGCGCGACGCGATGGTTTGGCGCGAGACCAAACACGTATGCGCGTCGCGCGCCTTGCACGCGCACAAGCACGTTGTGTTGACCGCCAACCATCGGCGTGAGGTTGGCGGTCAAGGTGTAATCGCGCCACGCGATATCGCCAGTGTACGCTTCGCT
>CAZPIR010000109.1:0-9626 GCA_964586085.1 uncultured Anaerolineaceae bacterium
ACGTTGTCTCGCAGACGATTGCGGTTGATCTCTTTTTCTGGGCAGGGGTGGTTGGTTTGGTCACCAGCGTCGCGTTTTTCCTCATCACCATGTACTATACCGAATCGCGTTGGCGTCCTGTGCAGAGCATTGCCAGATCATCGTTGCGCGGCACTGGTCCAAATATTATCACCGGTCTCGCGGTTGGTTTGGAAAATACCGCCGCGCCGGCGATTGCGGTTGGTATTGCATTGATTGCATCGTACACGATTGGTACCCAAGCCGCTGAATTGTTAAAAGTGGAACCGTACGTCGCCGGTGTGTTCGGCACAGCGGTTGCGACGATGGGCATGTTGATGCCGGCGGCGTTTATCCTCGCGATGGACACGTTCGGTCCCATCGTGGATAATGCCGGTGGCATCGTCGAAATGTCCGGCGCGCCGGAAGAAATTCGTAAAGGCACGGATGCGCTCGATGCGGCGGGTAACACGACCAAAGCGTTGACGAAAGGTTACGCGATTGGTTCGGCGGCGCTCGCGGCGTTCTTGTTGTTTAGTGCGTATCTCGACAAAGTTGCCGCCGTGAAAATGGCAATCGCCAAAGTTACTGAGACTTCGATGCAAGGCAAGGCGATCTGGGAAGCCGCACACACGGTCAACCTGGGTCGTGTCGAAGTGTTTGTCGGCGCATTGCTCGGCGCGGCGTTGATCTTCCTCTTCTCCTCGCTCGCGATGCGCGCGGTGAGTAACGTCGCCGAAAAAATTGTGGACGAAGTGCGTCGCCAGTTCCGCGAAATTCCTGGGATTATGGAACGCAAGAACAAACCAGATTATGCGCGAGCGGTGGACATTACGGCGCAGGGTTCATTGCGTGCAATGATCGCGCCGGGTTTGCTGGCGGTGGGTGTGCCGATCCTGGTTGGCATTGTGCTGAAATCCGAAGCCGAAGCCGCGTTGTTGATGGTTGGCACGATTGCGGGCATTCTGCTCGCGACGGTGATGAACAATGGCGGCGGCGCGTGGGACAATGCGAAAAAATATATCGAGTCCGGCGAGTTCAAGGACGAAAAAGGCCAAGTCCACAAAAAAGGTAGTGAGGCGCACAAAGCCGCCGTCGTCGGCGACACGGTGGGCGATCCGTTCAAGGATACAGCAGGTCCCTCGCTTCACGTGTTGATCAAACTGCTTTCGACGATTACGCTCGTGCTTGCGCCGCTGTTCATATAGGGTTGCAGGCTCGAGGTTTCCGGTTGCAAGTGAATGCGCCCGGCAATTTGGCCGGGCGCATTTTTTTGTGCGCTAATTTTTTATCACGGCAATCTGCCCACCCAGGATGACGATGCTGACCCGATTCAATGCGTCTAGGTCGGCGAGCGGATTGCCTTGCACTACAATCACATCGGCAAGTTTGCCGGGTTCGAGCGTGCCCAGTTCGTCGCCGTGCCCGCACACGCGCGCGGCAACCTGGGTGCTTGCCTGCAAAACTTGCATCGGATTCAGGCCAACGGATACCAATCGCCGCATCTCGGTGAGCGGCATCCGTGTGCGCGGCTCGGTGCTCGAATCGTCGCCGAGCGCAAGCGTGCCGCCCATCTCGAAAAAGCGATGCACCGGCGTCATGGCGTACTGGCGACACAATGCTTGGCGTTCAGGCGTCAACGCAAACGATTCGCACCACGTAATAATTTTGTCGAGCGTGGGCACGAGCACAATTTTTTGTTTGACCATGCGCGCGAGTTTGGCTTCGTACGCCGGCGAGAGCGTGGCGAAATCCTGACCGGTGATCGTGGATTGAAATTCGATTTCATCCAGGCGTGGTAGAGGTACGTGCTCAATCGTGTCCACGCCGCTATCCAATGCCAAGTCAAGCATTTCTTCCGTGCCGAGATGCACGCGCACAAGTTTGCCGCGCGCGTGAGCTTGCTCGACGAGTGCCTTGAGTGTGATTGCATCGAGATTGGGGATCGGGTCGGGCGCGGCAGTTTGCCAGGGCAATTTGGAATTGCCCGGTTCAAGCGCAATCTTGAACATGTCCGCGCCGCGATTGGCGAGATCGTTCACGGCGGCGCGGGCTTGCTCGGCGTTGGACGCCGGATACAAAAATTCGGTCGAGCCGGGATAACCGTGCGGCACGTTGATGAACGGACCCGAATCGAAACCACGCGCGGTCATGCTGAATGAGCGCGTGTCATTGTACTGCGCCATCGTTTCGATAGGATTGCCGAGTTCGCAAACCGAGGTGACGCCGTGTTTCAAAAAATATTCTCGGCGAATGAGTGGCGAAGCCGCTTCGTGCGTGTGCGCGTTGATAATCCCAGGCAAAATCGTTCCGCCGCGCGCGTCGAGTGCGTGCGTGTTTGGCGTGAGTAAAAAATTGTTGGCATGCCCGACGGCGACGATTTTATTTTTTTCGATGACGACGATGCCATTCAAAATTGGCGGCGCGCCCGTGCCGTCAACGAGTGTGCCGTTGTGAATCACGAGCGCATTAGGCGGAATGGTTTGCGGAGCGGGGCTAGGTAGCGCGAGGGTGGTAATGGGAATGGGCGCCGTGGTGCAGGCACAGAGTAGGGTGAGCAGACCCAGGATGAGTGAACGGGAAAATATATTTCTGCCCAAAGGCACAATCTCTCCGATTAGCCGTTATCAAAAATTATCGAGCGCGGAACAGTGGCCGTGCCCGGGATACGATGGGCGTCATCGCACGCGCTTGGTCATGAGTTCGGCGGCTTGGCGTAACAAGGTCATCGCGTGGTTGTCGAGTCCGGTCGCATCCAATGCCGCGTGTGCTGTCGCGCGAAATTCGTCCGCGCGTTGTTCGGCGAATGTGCGTGCGCCCACCGCATCGAGTAAAGCCAGCACGGTGGTCACATCGTTTTCATCGAGTTGCGGTTTTGCGTAAATCGCGCGCAAGGCTTGACCATGCACCGGATGATTCAAGCCGTACAACGCAGGCAAGGATTTTTTCTTGGACAAAATATCCGTCGCCGCCGATTTGCCCATCACGTTCGGGTCACCCCAGATGCCCAGAATGTCGTCGGTGATTTGAAACGCGATGCCGATGTTTTCGCCGAAACGCGCGAACGTATCAATCAAGGTTTCATCTTCGGTCGCGAGCATCGCGCCAATGCGCGTTGCGGCGGCGATGAGTGCAGCCGTCTTGCCGCCAATCATTTGCATGTACTCGTCCACGGTCACGTCGAGTCGCGCTTCAAATCCCAGGTCGAGAAATTGTCCGTGACACAACGCGAGTGTGGCGCGATCAAACACGTGGCTGATGCTGGTGCAACTTGCGAGCGAATAACCGGCGCCAAGCATTTGATCGAGCGCGAGGCGCGCAAGCACGAACATGCCATCGCCCGCGTTCAATCCCTGCGCGATGCCCCAGACTTTCCACACGGCGGCGCGCCCGCGTCGTTCATCGCTTTGGTCTTCAATGTCGTCGTGAATCAAGGAAAAATTGTGTGCGAGTTCGATGGCAACCGCGGCCGGCACGGCGCGTTGCCAATCGCCGCACACGGCTTCACAAGCGAGCAGGCACAACAACGGTCGAATGCGTTTGCCGGGATGTGTGGTTGTTGCGTTGAACTGCGCGTCCACCCAGCCCAGGTGATAACGAAACATGCCATAATAATCGGCGTACGCCGGTTCGGGGGTGACGACGACGCGGCGTAGTTCGTTTTCGAGAGCGGTGAGATAATTATTCATGCGCGCTGGCTCCGATTTTTTTGAGGTGCGGAGTGTTTTGCAATGCCGGTAAATTGCCGGCGCCCACTCCAAACATGGCAGTGCGGAGTTCTTCTTCGAGGAGTTTGATGCCTTCGATAGTGGTCTCGACACCTTGATCGGCGAGCCGTAACATGGGCGACGCCAAGCCGACGAGCGATGCGCCGAGTGCAAGGCACTTGGCAACTTGGATGCCATTGTGGATGCCGCCGCTCGCGATGATGGGCAGACCTGGTGCGCCGTGTTTCACGTACTCGATGCTCTCGGCGGTGGGAATGCCCCAGTCCCAAAAAGTTTCGGCGAGGCGACGCAGGAAACCGGTTGGTGCGCGCATCGCTTCAACGGCAGTCCACGATGTGCCACCCGCGCCGGCGGTGTCAATCGCGGCGACGCCAGCGTTTGCAAGTTGACGCGCCGCATCTTCTGAAATGCCAAACCCAACTTCTTTGGCTATCACCGGCACGTCGAGCGCGCGGCACACTTGCTCGATTTTGCCAAGCAGTTCTTGCCAATTGATGTTGCCGCCGGCTTGCACAGCTTCCTGGATCGCGTTGAGGCGTAGAATCAACGCATCAGCCTGGATCATATCCACGGCGCGTTGAAATTGTTCGATGCCGCACGCGTCGTTCAACTGCACCGCGCCCAGGTTTGCAAACAATAAAATATCCGGCGCGACGCGGCGCACCTGGTACGTGTATGCGAGTGAAGGTTCTTCGATGGCGGCGCGTTGCGAACCCAGCCCCATCGCGATGCCAGTGGCTTGCGCGGCGGCGGCGAGTGTGAGGTTGATGCGCTCGGCTTCTCCCGCGCCGCCGGTCATCGAAGAAATCAACAGTGGCGCGCGAAGTGAACGATTGAAAAACTGGGTCGAGAGATTAACTTGATTCAGCGCGAGGTTGGGCAGGGCTTGGTGAATAAAGCGATAATGTTCCAGCCCGTTTGTCGTTTGGCGGAATTGGACATCTTCTTGCAGATTAATGCGGAGGTGTTCGAGTTTACGATTGCGGTGCGTGGTATCGTCTGGCATTCAGTTCCTTGGTCGGCACGCAAATTATGGGAGGGCGTAGCGACACGCGCACGATTATAGCACAAAATTGTTTGAGCGCGTTACGCTTTGTTTGCCCGCGTGAGGCGTGCCGACTGAATCCCGGCGCGTCCTGCCGCGCCCAACTCTTTCAAACCCGTGGCGATTTTCTGTGTGAATCGAGTCGGTTGCGATTTAGGCAGACTCGAATAGATCGTTTGCGTGGGAAGAGAATCGCCGGCGAGTTCAAGGATGAATTGGAGTGCGGTCTCTAAATCGTTTGGGTCGTGTGAGTCGAGTGGGAGAAAGCGATCGTACAATGCTTTTGCCGCATCCAGTCCGAGTTCGTGACACACGCGAGCTTGCAGTTGATAACAGAGCAATTCTTGTTCGACTGAATCAATCCAAAATTCTTGTTGGACGTGGCACAGTTCGTGAGCGAGGATGCACACGAGCCAATCAAACCCCGTGGGGTCTTGCAGGCGCGGGTCAATCAAAACGGTGCGAATCACGTTGAGGGTGAATCCGCCGCTGATGAGCGAGGAAAAGGCAATGCGCGTGTTATGTCGGTTTGCCGCTGTGACCAAATCCGCGCCCATGCTCAGTTGAGCGATGCGTGCGAATGCCGCTTGGAGAAGTGGCGAAGAAATTTTTGCGGGCATCAGCACCTCCGCGAACGAGTCCAGACTAGTCTAGCCGCATCTTAATTGAATTGGTGGGATTGGTCAATAACGCGCAAGCGAAATGTCAAATTTGACAAAATGAACCATTTTGCGTAGAATCCGAATTTGCTCAAGAGTATCAAGTTTTTTCGGGCGCGGGGCAATCGCGAGTCACGGTCGGTATTTTTCTAGCGTGGGGCTGTCTCTCTTTTTGTTTCTTGATGTAAATTTTCGTCACACAGAGTTTTATTTTTGCGCTGTGTGACTATTGCATTTTATCCGACAGTCTGCGCGCGTTCACCGGTCGTTAGGACCAGTTTTCATTTCTGTTTTCCTCTCACTTTGCCTCGCCCAGTGCAGATTTTTTCTGCTAACGGGAGTTCGCCGAGACGGTTGCCCGACTGATTAGCCGACTCCCATCCCCATGTCTCGCGCGTAACTGAATCATTTGCATGTAACGGTTGTTCAGCGCTTGAGCAATCCGTGACGCGAAACCAACAGGTTCGCTATGCCCCAGCCAACCTGTCGGGCAGAGACGCCCGTCTTGCCCGCGTCCAGTTGCATGCCCATTTCGTTTTTTGAGGAGTATTGCATGAGCGAATTAACGATGCCGACGGCAGTCAACAACCTGATGGCTGACCAAAAATCGTACGCCCGAATCCTCGACGTACACAGCATCCCCACTCTCATCCAAGTCCAGATCGAATCGTTTCGCTGGTTCAAGTCCGAAGGACTGCGTGAACTGTTCGATGAGATTTCCCCCATCGAGTCGTTCAACAAAGAGTACAGTCTGCATTTTCCCGGCGACAATGATGCCGCGAAAAAATTTGGCTTGACATTCCGTTTTGGTGAACCCAAGTACTCGGAAGCCGAATGCCGTGAAATGGATATGACGTTTGCGGCGCCCTTGCATTTATGGGTCGCGCTCGTCAACAACACGACCGGCGAAGTAACGCGCCAAGAAGTGTACATGGGCGATTTTCCGTTGATGACGGATCATGGAACATTCGTGATCAATGGTGCGGAACGCGTGGTGGTGTCGCAGTTGATTCGGTCGCCGGGTGTGTATTTCAACGCGGACGAAGACCGCGCTACCGGTCGCGTGCTGTGCACGGCAAAGTTGATTCCGAATCGTGGTGCATGGCTCGAATTTGAAACGAGCAAGCGTGACATTTTGTCGGTTAAAGTTGACCGCAAGCGCAAGATTCCGATCACGATGTTGCTCAAGGCGATTGGCGTGGGCGACGCGACCGACGAAGGCATCCTCAACATTTTTGCCGGTGTGGACAACAACCCGGAGCACGAGTACATTCGCACGACACTCGACCGCGAATCACCCAAGCTCGAAACGATTGACCAGTCCTTGCTTGAGTTTTACAAAAAGATGCGCCCCGGCGATCCGCCGACGCTCGACAACGCCAAGAACTTTTTGACGACGTTGTTGTTTACGCAACGCCGCTATGATCTCGGCAAAGTCGGTCGCCACAAATTGAATCGTCGTCTCTACGGCACGGATGTGCCGGCGCTTGAATTGCCACAAGAACGCATCTTGCGCCAGGACGATTTGATCAAGGTCATCGAGCGCATGATCATGGTCAACAACGGCGTCGAACACGGCGACGACATTGACCACTTGGGCAATCGTCGTGTCAAGACGGTGGGCGAGTTGATTCAGAATCATCTGCGCATTGGCTTGCTTCGTTTGGAGCGTGTCGTGCGCGAGCGCATGAGCGTGCGCGACCCAGAACAAATGTCGGCGATCAATCTCGTCAACATTCGCCCGGTCGTCGCCGCGATGCGCGAATTTTTCGGCGGCTCGCAGTTGTCGCAATTCATGGATCAGACGAATCCACTCGCCGAACTCACGCACAAGCGCACCTTGTCTGCGTTGGGTCCCGGCGGTTTGCGCCGCGAACGCGCGGGCTTTGATGTGCGCGACGTTCACCACTCGCACTATGGACGCATTTGTCCCATCGAAACGCCCGAAGGTCCGAACATTGGTTTGATTGGTCGTCTCGCGACGTACGGTCAGATCAACGATTACGGTTTTATCGAAACGCCGTACCGTGTCGTCAAGAACACGGTGGTCAACAAAAAAGATGCGATGATGGGTCGCATTGTCCGCGATGAAATTCGGGATGCGGATGGCAACAAGGTTATTGCCAAAGCCGGCGCCGTGATTGACGCCGACCTCGCCGACAAACTGGCGCACTTGCCGCGTGGCACGGAAATTCCGGTGCGCGCGTACGCGACGGATGAAATCAAATATCTCGCCGCCGACGAAGAAGACCGACACACCATCGCGCAGGCGAACGCGCGCGTGGACTCACTTGGTCAATTCCTCGACAAGCGTGTGGAAATTCGCCGCCGCCAACAATTTCTCACCGACTCGGTGGATCGCGTCGAGTACCTCGACGTGTCGCCGAAACAAATCGTCGGCGTGTCCGCCGCGCTCATCCCGTTCCTCGAACACGATGATGCGAACCGCGCATTGATGGGTTCGAACATGCAACGCCAAGCCGTGCCTTTGCTTCGTCCCGAAGCGCCGGTCGTGGGCACGGGCATGGAAGCGCAAGCCGCGCTCGATTCAGGTCAAGTCATCGTCGTGGAAGAAGATGGCGAAGTCGCGAGTTCGACCGCGAGCGAAATCAAAATCAAGAGTGGCAAAAAAGAAACAGTTTACAAACTACGCAAATACAATCGCTCGAACCAGTCCACCTGCATTGACCAACGCCCGATTGTCGTGCGTGGTCAAAAAGTGAAAAAGGGTCAAGTGATTGCGGATTCGTCTTCGACCGAAGATGGACAAATCGCGCTTGGACAAAATGTGGTTGTCGCGTTCATGAGCTGGGAAGGCGGCAATTACGAAGACGCGATTCTCATCAGCGAACGCATGGTGCGCGAAGATAAATTTTCGAGCATCCACATCGAAAAGCACGAAATCGAAGCCCGCGACACGAAACTGGGTCCCGAAGAAATCACGCGCGACATTCCGAACGTCGGCGAAGATGTGTTGAAAGACCTGGACGAAGAAGGCGTCATTCGCGTTGGCGCCGAAGTGGGACCGGGCGACATTTTGGTTGGCAAGATTACGCCGAAGGGTGAGACCGACCTGACGCCGGAAGAAAAATTATTGCGCGCCATCTTTGGCGAAAAGGCGCGCGAGGTCAAGGACTCGTCTCTGCGTTTGCCGCACGGCGAGCGTGGCAAGGTTGTGGATGTGCGCGTGTTCACGCGCGACGAACACAGCGAATTGTCGGCGGGCGTGGATAAACTCGTGCGCGTCTCGATTGCGCAACAGCGCAAGATCACTGAAGGCGACAAGATGGCAGGGCGTCACGGGAACAAGGGTGTCATTTCCCAGGTCGTGCCCATCGAAGATATGCCATACCTGGAAGACGGAACGCCGGTGGACATTATCCTGAACCCGCTTGGCGTGCCGGCGCGTATGAACATTGGTCAGATTCTCGAAACGCACCTCGGCTGGGCGGCAGACCGACTCGGTTTCCGTGTCGTGTCGCCGGTGTTCGATGGCGCGGACGAAAAAGAAATCAGCGCGGAACTCGCGCGCGCGTGGTTGATTGATCGCGCGTGGTACGATGTGACGAATCGCGCGTGGGAATGGTTGCGTGAGCAAGAGTACAACCTCGACGATTTGAACGACGAGGACGAAGCGCGTTTGCTGTTCCTGCAAGATTGGATCAAGGGCGCGGATCGCCGCAAGTTGACGAACGACCATGTGTACGCGCGGCGTCAAGCGATGCGCGCATGGCTCATCGAAAAAGGGTACGACGCCGAGCTGCTTTTGTGGTTTGAGGAAGACAAACGTGGTTTGTAAGAGCGTGCTAAATCGGACTCTGCCGCGCGCGTCGCGTGCTATCGCCTGTGGCTCGAAACGTATGTGCATGCTCCGTCGTCCAAGTTGAACGAAGAGCAACTGCTCGCCGAAGTGCTCAAGCAAAGTCACATTCTAAAACTCCCAGCCCCCACTTCGGGCAAGGTCGTCTTGTACGACGGCAAGTCCGGTCATCGCTATGATCAACCGGTGACTGTCGGTGTGATTTATATGATGAAGCTCGCGCACTTGGTGGAAGATAAAGTGCATGCGCGCTCGACAGGACCATACTCGCTTGTCACGCAACAGCCGTTGGGCGGCAAGGCGCAGTTCGGCGGTCAGCGCTTTGGTGAAATGGAAGTGTGGGCGCTGGAAGCCTACGGCGCCGCCTACGTGCTGCA
>CAZPIR010000110.1:0-5918 GCA_964586085.1 uncultured Anaerolineaceae bacterium
CGCACCCGGAATCGTGACAAGTCGTGCATTGGGCAAGCGGCGCGCAACTTGCCGGCAGTACCACGCTGGCACGACCAGGTCTTGCTCGCCGGCAATCACGAGCGCGGGTTGTGCAATGTTGCCGATGCCTTGCACGAGGTCGCTCACCCCTTGCGAACCAATCAACGCGACGAGCGCATCGGTTGTGCCGCGAAGATGCAAGGCGCGCAAATTCGTTTCGACTTTTTCAATGCCGATATGCGAACTGCCGAGCGCGGCGCGCCAGGTCAATGTGCGCACGTACGGACTGGTCACTGCCGAGCCGATGATTGCGCGCGGCAGAATGGGCACGTGCATTGCCAGGTTGATCAGGGTAGGGATGCGCGCAAGATACGTTGCCGGCGCGATGAGAACGAGTTGGTCAACACGGTCGGGATAATCGTGCGCGAACTCGAGCGCAATCGCGCCGCCCATCGAATGCCCGACCAGCGCGGCGCGTTCGATGCCTTGCGCGTCCATCAACTCACGCACACTGCGCGCGTACGCTTTGAGCGAGTACGTTCGCTGGGTCACGCGTTCCGAGTAACCAAAGCCAACCAGGTCTACCGCCCAGGTGCGATAATCGCGCGTGAGCGCAGGCACATTGCGAAACCAATCGTACGACGAACCCAGGAATCCGTGAATCAACATTACGGGGCGACCCTGGGTGCCGCATCGAGTAAAGTGCATTCGTGCGCCATCGGACAGCGTAAAAAATTCGCCGTCGTTTGCATCGTGCGGGGTGAGCGTTTCCCATTGCTTGATGCGGTGATTGACCCAGCCGATTGCGAGCGTGCTCGCGGCGAACGCGCCTAGCCACATTCGTTTTGACATGGTTAGCTGATTTTTCCCAGGCGGGTTGCAAACTCGCGCATTTTTTCGATGGACCCAAACACGTGCGGCGGACTGTGCGAGGCGAGCACGAATTGGAAATCCAATTCGGCGACACGGCGAATGCTCGCGCGCGAGGTGGGCACGTCAGTGGTAAAGATGTGCGGCGTCTCGCGAAATTCGCCGGCAGTCGGTTGCATCAGGTCGCCGCAAAATAAGTAACCCTCGCGCAGTAAACAAATGTGACCGGGCGTGTGACCCGGCGTGTGCACGACCAAAAATTTTCCAATGTGATCGCCGTCATTGAGCCGGTGATCCACGTCCACGCCTTGCACACTGCGCGCGCCCAACGCGCCGAACATGGCGTACGCCATCCGCCCCAACGCGCCGCGAGGTGGGCGGCGTTGCCGTTTGCCGGTGATGTAATCCGTGTCACGCATGTGCGCAAACACTTCGGCGCCGGTGCGTTTTTTCAATTCCCACAAACTGCCGACGTGATCCCAATGATGATGCGTGAGCACGATGCGTTTGACGTGAAGTGGTTGCACGCCGATTTGCGCGAGCGAACTGAGAATGCGGTCGCACTTGCCGGGCGTGCCGGCATCAATCAACGTGCGCTCTGCCGCGACATAGTACACGCGCGCATCGCTCCCGTTTTCGATGCAGTACACTCCGCTTTTCGTGCCGACCTCGTAAATCATATTTTCGATTTTGGAGTTTGGATTTCTGACTTTCGACTGTGCATGCCTGAAAATCGAAAATTATTCGATTCCGGCAAACACGTCATCTTCCACGCCCAGGATAGGCATGACGCGCGATTCGACGCGAACCAAAGTTTCAATCTTCATGCCCTCGCGTCGAATGTCTTGCGGAATTTTGGCAAAGATGCTGTTTGGATTCATTTGCGACGCGTGACAGTACAACGCGTTCAATTTCAAGTCCACAAAACCACTCACATCAATCCGCGTTGTAATGATTTCGTCGGGCATGCCGCGCTTGAGAAATTCTTGCATCGGCACACCAATATCCACACCGGCTTGTTGCGCCATCTCGGCATACTTGGCAAAACGACTGCGCGGAAATGCGCCCCAGTACAATTTGAGCGGCGACCACGCATCGAGTCCTTGCGTGATTTGTTCCGGGAAAATGCGCGCATCGCCCGCAACAAAATACGCCATCGTTGCGGCTTGATGAATTTTGATGTGATCGGGATGCCCGTACCCGCCGTTCGGGTCGAAGGTTGTGATGACGTGCGGCTTGTGCCGGCGAATGATGCGAACGAGTTGCTCGGTCACCTCCATCAGATTCGCTTGCCAAAAACAGCGCGGGTCGGCATTCTCGGTTGTGCCCATCATGCCTGAATCGCGATAGTTCATAAAGTACAAATTGTTCACGCCGATTTTTTCGGCGGCGCATTGCAATTCTTCCTCGCGCACCGCGCCCAGGTTTTCCGGCGTCGCTTCGACACCCGGCGCAATCTCGCCGGCTTCGCCACGCGTCGCGCAAACCAGCGTGACATCTACGCCCGCGCTCGCGTACTTGTGCATCATCCCGCTGACACCTTGCTCATCGTCGGGGTGAGCGTACGCGCCAAGCAAACGATATTTGGTTGTCATTCATTTCCTCGTGAGTTGAATTTGTTCGAACCGATTTACGATTTATTTGCCGGGCTGGGTTGCTCACGCCCGCGCAAAAATAAAACCAAGCCCAGCCCCAGCGCAAAAATACTTGCCGTGCCTTCGAGCAAGACCTGGGCAGTTGGCCCGATCAGGCGCACCGCCAGATAAACGCCGATGATCACGAGCGCCATCACAATTCCGTACGTGCGTAAAATTCCCAGCGTGCCGCGCGCGGAGACATTTTGCTGAAACACGCCGGTCGCCAGGATGAGCATGGTTAGCAAGACGCCCACGCCCAAGCCGATCAACCATGATTCAATCGTGGCGCGGCGATACGCTTCGACGAACGAAAGCGCGAACAGCAGAATGCCGACAAAGACGAGCACCGGCACGAGGTCACGCGCAAGAGTACTGCGGCGTTTGGGCAAGCGAATGTGAAAAAAGCGCGTGAGAATTTGTTCGACGATATAAATTAGCGCGATGAGAATCGCGAGTACAGCAACAATTTGATTCCACATGATTTAGGTCAACTTTCGAATGTAGGGTGCGCGCCAGAACCAGAACAAGCCCGCCGCCAAGGCGATGCATCCGCCGAATGCCGCGCCAATGGGAATGCCGAAATGCTCGGCAATTGTGCCTGCCATCAGCGAACCAATCGGAAAAAATCCTTGAAAGACGAGCATGTACACACTCATTACCCGTCCGCGCAATTCATCTGGCGCGCTGAATTGCACGAGCGTATTGGTCATTGCGTTCTGGATCATGAATCCGAGACCAATGAAAACCAGGATAACCAGTGAGAGAAAAAAATTACTCGATGCCGCGAATACCAGCACCATCGTCGGAAAAAACAAATTGCCAAAAGTCAGCAGTAAACCTTTGCGCTCGAATTTTCCAACCGAGGCGACGATGAGCGCGCCGATCAATGCGCCGGCGCCGACTGCCGCGCTCATCAAGCCCAGCCCTTCGGGTCCCTGGTTCAACACATCACGCGCAAATGCCGGCATCAATGCTGAATAACCAAACGCGAAAATATTGGCGATGGCAACCATGCTAATCAAGGTGCGCATCATTTGGTTGTGTCGAATATAACTCAAGCCCTCGCGGATTTGCGCGATGGGCGAACCACCTCGTCGCGCATTGATGCTGGGTTTGGTGTTCATCATCAAGAGACCGCCGATGACTGCGACAAAACTGACGCCATTGATGAAAAAACACCACGCCGATCCGACTGCCGCGAGTGTAATCCCGGCAATCGTCGGACCGATGATGCGCGCCATTTGAAAAATCGCCGCGTTCAACCCGATCGCATTTTGCAAATCCTCGCGCCCCTCCACCATCTCGACGACGAACGATTGGCGGGTCGGCGCGTCGAACGTGTTGACCGTGCCGAGCAAAAATGCAAAAATGATCACATGCCAGGGTTGGACCCAGCCGAGGAACACATCGGCGGAGAGGAGGAACGCGAGCATCATTGCGCAAGTTTGCGTGACGAGGAGCAATTTGCGTTTGGGCACGCGATCAATCACTACGCCTGCCCACAGCGACAAGACCAAGACCGGGACTGCCGCCGAGACACTAACAATGCCCAGATACATCGGCGAATCGGTCAGTTGATAGACCAACCAGGATTGCGCCACATTTTGCATCCAGGTTCCAACCAGCGAAGTCAGTTGTCCGAAAAAAAACAAACGATAGTTGCGATGTTTGAGCGCGGAAAAAGTGGTTGGCATTAAAGCCCCACGCGCGGAAGCGGTTGCGGTTGTCTTGCCTTCCGCGATACGATCTGCCATTACGTTGGTGTCCTATTCCCCAAAATGATGCGCTCATTGTACGCACGGAAACGCTTGGCGTCAATGCGGCGCGCCTGCCTAATCCTTGACGCGTTCGATGCGCGCGCCGAGTCCACGCAATTTTTCTTCGATGCGCTCATAGCCGCGATCAATCTGTCCGATGTTCTGAATGATGCTTTGTCCGCGCGCGCACAATGCCGCCAGCAACAGCGCCATGCCGGCGCGAATGTCCGGGGAATCAATCCGCTCGCCGTGCAAGTGACTGGGACCGACAACGACCGCGCGATGCGGGTCACAGAGCACGAGTCGCGCGCCCAGGTTCATCAACTTGTCCACCCAGAACATGCGCCCTTCAAACATTTTTTCCCACATCAACACCGTGCCTTCGCATTGCGTTGCCACGACGAGCGCGATGCTCATCAAATCGGTGGGAAACTGGGGCCAAATGCCATCGTCAATTTTTGGAATCGCGTCGTGCAAATCATTTTCGATGCGAAGCGATTGATGCGCCGCGACAAAGACATCCTTGCCGCGCACCTGACATTCGATGCCGAGTCGCTTGAACGTGAGAAACACCATCCGCAAATGTTCGGGCGCGGCATTCTTGATCAGAATCTCGCCGCGTGTGACGGCGGCGAGTCCGATGAAACTGCCGGTCTCGATGTAATCCGGTCCAATTTCAAATTCCGCGCCGTTCAATTTTTCGACGCCTTGAATCGAGAGTGTGTTGGTGCCGATGCCGGAAATTTGCGCGCCCATTTTGTTCAAAAGTAAAGCCAGGTCTTGAACGTGTGGCTCGCTCGCGGCGTTGCGAATGGTCGTTGTGCCTTTGGCGAGCACGGCCGCCATCAACACATTCTCGGTGCCGGTGACGCTCGCCTCGTCGAGAAAAATGTCTTTACCGCGCAAGCCCTCGGTGGTTAAATCGAAACCATCATTCACTTGAATTTCTGCGCCGAGCGCGCGGAGGGCGTGCATGTGCGTGTCGAGGCGTCGGCGTCCGATCACATCGCCGCCCGGGGGCGGCAGGCGCACTTGACCCATGCGCGCAAGCATTGGTCCGGCGAACAAGATCGAAGTGCGAATGCGCGAGCAAATGTCGCGATCCAATTCGGTCGTGCGAATGTTGCGCGCGTGCAAAACCAGGTCGTGCGGACCCAGTTCGCGAATTTCGACATCGAGCGAAGCCAGCAAGGCAAGCATGTCTTCGACGTCGCGGATGCGCGGAACGTTGCGAAGCGTGATCGGTTGATCGGTGAGCAAGGTCGCGGCGATGATGGGGAGCGCGGCATTTTTGTTGCCGCTGGGCGTCACCGTGCCGCGTAACTGTGTGCCGCCTTCGATAATAAATCTTTCCACGTGCCAACTCCATTTGAATTTGCAATTCGATTATAACACAAAACAAAATCGGACACCGGTTTTGCGCGTGTCCGATTTTTATCATTGTCATTCTGAGTGAAACGAGGAATCGCTAACGTGATAGTGACAGATCAGAGAATCGTTTTGACGACGACCAGGTAATGCAACTTTTCATCCGCGCCGTTGCCGCCGAGCGTCACGCGTCCCGCCGGAAAATCCTTGTGCAAAATACGGAGCGTGCGCGGCGTGCCCCACTGATCCACCTCGATTGATTTGGGCGTGGACGTAAATGATTGTA
>CAZPIR010000110.1:5928-9617 GCA_964586085.1 uncultured Anaerolineaceae bacterium
TCCTCCTCCACTCCGAAGTACTCGGCGTTCTTCGCCAGCATGTCCACCGATATCATGCCGGCAAGGTTCGCGCGCGATTGTCGTACGCAATGAACACGCGCGCTGGATGATCCAGGTCAAAGTGCAAAAATTCTGCGCGGGTGTCGGCTTTGTCCGCTTGCGCGGTGAGAATGGCAGGCAAGCCGGAGAGTTCGACCGGGATGCGCGCGAGCGCGTACGGTTGATCGGCATAACATTGCATACCGATGTGGAATGTGAAGGTTTCGTACGGGCGCTCGCTCGCCGAGCGAATGTGGCGAATGATGGGATTGTCGCGCGTGGCATAGCGCACGCGATACGGCGGCACCGCGCCACCTTCTTCTTGCGCGACGACCGCGAGTCCGCCGACGACGGATGTGAGCAAATCGAGTTCGGCGAGTTTCTCGTCGCCAAACATTTCTGCGAGCAGGTTTGCGAAAACCGGGACAGCCGATGTGCCGCCAGTGCGAAGCACGACATCTATTTCATCGGGTTGCATCTTGGCAAGTTCGAGCGTGGTGCGAATGCCTTGCTCGGCGAGTGCGACCTGGTCTTGAATCATCGCTTCAAATTCGCGGCGCGTGATCTGTTCGTGAATCGCGATCGCTTCGCGTTGAAAATCGAGTGGCGCGAGATATTTTTCCGAGAGTGATTTTTTTGTTTTTTCGATTTCACGAAAGAGCATGAAACCTAGGTTGCGCGTGACGAGTGTTTTTAGCGCATCAATGCCTTTGGGATTGATGCAGGTCGCGCGAAATTCTTCAAGTTGTTTTAAACTTGCCGGGCGCGACAGAATTGGCATGGTTTGCCAGTTGTCGAGCAGTTCGAGAATGTACTCGGGCAAGGGTTGCTTGGCGCCCATTGCGCGTCCGCCGCCAAAGTGTTTGCGAAGCGAGCGCATCACTTGGCGATCCAGGTCGTCGCCGCCGACGAGCACGCCATGCGTCGCGAGAATTTCTGGCGCTTGCTTGCCGCCCACACGCGCAATCGTTAAATCGAGTGTGCCGCCCCCGAAATCGAAAATGAGCGCGGTCTGGCGCTTGGGTGCGGCGATGTGATAATAAAATGTCGCGCCAATCGGTTCGAGTTCAAAACGAATATCCTCGAATCCGGCGAGTCGCGCGCCCTTGAACAAAATCTCCTCGGCGCGCTCGGTCACGTCCGGGTCATCGGAAAATTTTACCGGGCGTCCCAACACCACGGCGCGGCTTTGTTCGCCGGTCTGTTTTTCCGCGCTTGTCTTGAGTTGCTTGAGCACCATCGCCACGAGTTCGTCCACCGTGTAGAATCGGTCGAATACCTGGGTGCCTTCGTACGAAGGATCGCGCAGGGCGGTTTTGACGTACTGGAGCAAGCGACCTTGTGCCGCCGCGTCAACCATCACGTGCACGGTTTGCACGTAACTCATGTCTGCGCCGACGTAATCAATTTCGCCGACGACGCGTCGTTCCCATTTCGACGCGCGCCCGGTTTCGCGGTCGAGGTAATGCAGTGCCGCCGCGGTGCCGACCTGGGCATGGTGCGCGCGATTGATGTAAATCAGCGAAGGCAGAACGTTCACATTGTCGCCGGCTTGATCGAGCGTAAAGCGATTCAGCGTCGCGCCGTCGAATTGCGCGACCGACGAATTGGTTGTGCCAAAATCAATTCCTAGACGCATCCCAACCTCCTTTCGTTTGCAAATGGGAACAAACATTATACGCGGACGAATGCGAATGACCAAATTGCTCGGCGGCGCAAACCTTGCGCGAGTTTGTGCATTTCACAGAAATTTTCAAGTGTGGTATAATCCGCGCCGAATTTCGACAAGGAGCATTCTAAAATGATTGGTGTTCAAGATTTGCGCAAAGGCACTACTTTTATTGATGACGATGGGAATCTCTATAAAGTTTTAGAGTACCAACATGTCAAGCAAGGGCGCGGCAACGCGACGATCAAAACCAAACTGCGTAATGTGCGCACCGGCTCGACGATTGACAAGAACTTTCAATCTGGTGGGCGCGTTCAGGATGTGCGGCTCGATCATCAAACCGTCCAGTACCTTTACAGCGACGGCGAGAATTATCATTTCATGGACACGGACACGTACGAACAGCCGGTTCTCTCGGCGGACATTTTGGGCGAGGGTGCCAAGTTCTTGAAAGAGAACATTATGGTGGACTTGCTGACGTACGACGGCAAAGCGATTGAAGTCGAATTGCCAACGACG
The DNA here is from genome assembly GCA_964586085.1 of uncultured Anaerolineaceae bacterium. Classification (GTDB taxonomy): domain Bacteria; phylum Chloroflexota; class Anaerolineae; order UBA4142; family UBA4142; genus JACRBM01. The sequence goes on from CAZPIR010000110.1 coordinate 8,156, forward strand.
GTGGACTTGAAAGTAACCGAGACTGCGCCCGGTTTCAAAGGGGACACGGCGAGCGGTGGCGGTAAACCGGCGACGCTTGAAACCGGTGTGGTTGTGACGGTGCCGTTCTTTGTGAGCGTGGGCGATGTGGTGCGCGTGGACACACGCGACAGCTCGTATGTAACGCGAGTCTAATTTTTCAATGAGGGGCGTTCAACCGAACGCCCCTTGTTTTCATTTCTGCGTTTTTTCCTCATGCTGAAATTCCCTCACCTTGATGCGCGCGAAAAAGTGGTGTGGTTCATGGTCGCCGTGTGTAGCGCGACCTTGCTGTTTTCGTTTGTCGCGCGCTTTTCGATTCGCATGTTGTGGGACGATGCGTACATGTTTGCGCGCTATGCCGAAAATTTTCTAGCGAGCGGCGTGATTGCGTGGAATCCCGGCGGCGAGCCAACGTACGGTTTGACCTCGCTCTGGTATTTCGCCGTCATCGTTCCGCTTTACGCGCTCACCCAACACAACCCTGGTTTAACGATGTGGTTGGGCAGTGTGATATTCGCGGCGATCTTTTTCGTGTTGCTGTTCAAGCTTGCAATGCGCCCAGCGCGTGATAATCCGCGCGTTAAATCAATCATCGTCGTTCTTTTCTTTTTCACGTTCGCCATTTCGACGAATCGCTTTTTCCCGCACGTGGCGAGCGGCATGGATACGATGTTTTCGCTCGCCTACCTGACCGCGTATCTTGTGCTAGTGTCGCGGCACGAAGATGTTCCGTCGCGTGCCAATCTAATTGCGGCGAGCGTGTGGGGTGGCTTGGCATACTGGGTGCGTCCCGACCTGGTTTTATTTACGCTCGTGATTCCCGCGACCATTTTGTTGCTCGCTCCCACTCGCACGGCGAAACGCGATGCGTTCATCATGCTTGCCGTCGTGGCGTGCCTGACCGCACTCGAATTGGCAAGTGCCGCGCTGTATTTCGGCACGCCGTTTCCTTTGCCGTTCTATGCCAAGTCGTTGCAGTTGTACGGCGATTCGATTTACCGACGCTATGCAACCCAGGGTTGGGAACAGCTCGTCTATTTTCTTGGCGCGTTCGGCTTTTTGTTTTTTATCATCGCCATGCCGATGCTGTCCGATTTCAAGCGATGGTGGCGCGTGACGCCTGCTTGGCACAAAGGAATGTTCGCCGCGATTTCCTTGTTCACCATTTACTATGCTTTCTTTGCCCTGCAAATTATGGGTATCAACGGACGATTTTTTTTGCCGACTCTGCCCATCCTGGTTTTGCTTGCGGCACAAAGCATCGTCACACTCGCTGAGTGGTTGCCGCGCGCCGCGCTCGATGGCTTGAGCGCGATCTCCGCGCGCATCTGGTTTGTGCTGTGTCTAGGTTTGTTGGTTTTAATGCTCCGTGTCGCGCATCTCGAATCGAATTGGATGCGCACGATGATTGAGAATCGGTATGTCGCGTTGTTTGATATGC
>CAZPIR010000111.1:0-568 GCA_964586085.1 uncultured Anaerolineaceae bacterium
CGGCGGCAATGTGGCGCAGGGGCTCTGGCGTGTTTGGGTTTGTGGAATTGGATCCGCGCACGACCGAAAAATTGATTTACGCCGAAGACCCGGACAAGAAAGTGGTCTCGTTCGAAGACGTGGCGAATCCGTCCGAAGACGACAAGAAGCGTGTCATTCCGAAAAAAGCGCGCTGGGTGATCGTGTGGACGGTCCCGATGTCGCAAGAGACGATGAAGACCGCGCCAACTGCGTTGTGCTCGATGACGACCGGCTTGACCTACACGACGAACCGCAGTTTCCAATTGCGCTTGCAATATTTCCTCGCCGGCATTGGTTACATGGGCTTGGGCGAAGCCAGCACGAACGCGTTGGCAATCTCGCCCGCGCTCGGCACGATGGCGGGCTTGGGCGAAATGTCGCGCTTGAACCGTATGATCTCGCCCGAATGGGGTCCCATCACGCGCGTGTTCAAGATGATCACCGATCTGCCGCTTGCCCCAACCAAACCGATCAACGCCGGCATTATGCAGTTCTGCAAAGTCTGCAAGAAATCCGCCGAGTTCTGCCCCTCGAAAGCGTTGAGCTT
>CAZPIR010000111.1:578-3222 GCA_964586085.1 uncultured Anaerolineaceae bacterium
ACGAACCATCGTGGAACGTGCGTGGTCCGTGGAGCAATCCCGGTCACAAGGCGTTCTTTGAAGATTCGTCCAAGTGCCGCGCGTATTGGCGTCAAGTGGGCACCAACTGCGGTCTCTGCTTTACCGCGTGCCCGTTCGGCACCAAGAACCAGGCGTTCTTCCATGCCTTCCGCAACGCGCTCGTTTCGGCGACGCCGGTCTTTGACCAAGCGCTTCGCGCGGTGGATGACTGGATCAATCCTGGTCCCCTCAATCCGGAATTGGGCGATCCGTTCAAGGATCCCGAAGCGTGGTGGAAACGCACTGACCTGCCGATGTTTGGTATCAACACGTCCTCGGGTCTCAGTGACATTTAGGAGGAATACACAATGTGGTGGCTCGTTTTAGGCATCGTGATTGGTGCAGGTGGTTGGTGGCTCGCCTCCTGGACCCGTGCCAAAAAAATTGCCGTTAAATGGTACGAATGGGTGCTAGGCGTAATTGCGGTTGGACTGGGGTTGCTGGCATTGCAAAACTATTACGCGTTCCTGCGCGAAATGGAACCCCAAGCCGCTGTCGTGATGCTTGCCGTGCTCGGCATCCCGGCGCTGGTGTTTGCCGCAATCGCCGTCTTCCTGGTTTGGTGGGAAGCACGCACTGCTAAACCCAAGAAAGCGTAAGATGAAAGAAAAGTGCGGGCGTAACAGCCCGCACTTTTTCCGGCTAGATATTTTTCCTCTCTCGCGCACGTTGCTCTCCGATTGGACGCAAATGACACTGCACTCTGACTCGGCTTTGACCGTGCATTGGTAGGGTTGACGGGCGAACTGTTTCGCTCTTGGTACATTTCGATCATACGAGGTAATTGCTCATGAAGATACGATATTGGATCATCGCACTTGTTTTGCTCATCATCATTCTTCTGCCCCTGCCGGCAGTTGTTTTTGCCAAAGCGAATACGTCGCGCGATTTTACTTTGCAAGCACGCGCGTTTGAATATACGCCCTCGGTCATCCGTGTTCAGCAAGGCGACCGCGTGCGCTTGAGTTTGACGGCAACCGATGTGGCGCACGGTTTGGTCCTGGATTATTACGAGGTCGAACTCACCGCTCATCCGCGTCAACAAACTCCTTCGACCGTCGAATTCGTCGCTGACCGACCCGGACGTTATCGTTTTCATTGCACGGTGGTCTGCGGTCCCCTGCATCCGTTTATGGCTGGCGAGTTGATTGTCGAGCCGAATTACCTGGGCATGTTTTCGTTTCCGCTTTTGCTCGTCGTGACGGCTGGCACGCTTGGCGCGTTGTGGCGCGGCAAGGAACGCCCGAACTCCGCTAAACCTTGGCGTTTCGAGTTGACGAAATTTCGCATCGTGCGCTGGTTTGTGGATCAACGCTGGTTCCAGTACTCGATGATGTTGCCGAACATGTTTTTCTTTATGATCATTATGATCGCGGCATTCGTCGGCACACCGGTCGGCAACGCCAACTTTGCGATCATCTATGTGTGGATCGTGTGGTGGGCGGCGCTCAAATTGTTGCTCATTCCCTTCGGCGGTCGCTCGTGGTGTTCGATGTGCCCGATCCCCGCGCCGGGTGAATGGATTGATCATCGCGCGTTCATCAAAAAAGGGAGCGAAAAACCACTCGCGGTTGCGCGCAAGAATTGGCCCAAGGCACTGCGAAACCTTTGGACGCAAAACGGAACGTTTCTCGCCGTTGCGTTGTTCAGTGCGATCATTCTCACGCGCCCCATCGCCACCGGCGTTGTGCTCCTCGCCTTTTTTGTCGGCGCGATCATTCTGTCGTACGTCTACGGTCGCCGCATTTTCTGCCGCTATGTTTGCCCCGTGTCCGGTTTCATCGCGTTGTATTCGATGACCGCGCCGCTTGAAGTGCGCGTCAAAGACCCGGACATTTGCCGAACGCACGTCGAAAAAGATTGCGTGTGCGGCAACGAAAGCGGCTATGGTTGTCCCTGGATGGAATATCCCGGCAACTTGAAACGCAACGCGTATTGCGGTCTCTGCACCGAATGTTTGAAAACGTGCCCGAAAGAAAACGTGGGTATGAACTTGCGTCCGTTCGGCACAGACTTGTTCGTCGCGCAAGGGCGCGGCATTGACGAAGTGTACAATGTGTTCATCATGCTCACCTGCGCAATTCTCTACTCGGCGGTGTATCTCGGCTCGTGGGGTTTTCTCAAGGACTGGGCGAACATTGCGACGATTGATGGCTTTTTGATCTACGGCGTGCTCTTTTTCTTGGCGAACCTGGTCGTGGTGCCGGGCTTGTTCTACATCGCGGTCTTGTTGGGTAAGGCATGGGCGGAAAAACGGATGCCCACGCGCCAAGAGGCGTTTGAAATTATCGAACCTCTGCGCGCGTGGCCCGCGATGTTCAACGAACTCGTGCGTCGTGTTTTGCGCCGACCCGCACCGGCGGCGGCTCCCGTGGTGCGTGGCACGCCAATTCAACTCGCCGACAAACCCGTGCAACGCGGACCAGCGCCCAAGCAAACTTTGCCAACGATCAAACAATTGTTTGTGGATTACGGCTATGCCATTGCGCCGCTCGGCTTGATTGGCTGGATTGCGTTCACCGTTTCGTTCGCGCTCATTGACATCTCGTACGCCATTCCGCTCATCTCCGATCCGTTTGGCTGG
>CAZPIR010000111.1:3232-4819 GCA_964586085.1 uncultured Anaerolineaceae bacterium
TGGAACTTGTTCGGCACCGCCAAGGTTCCCTGGTTGCGCTTTATCCCGGAATGGATTCCGTACATCCAAACGCCGATCCTGTTGTTCGGTCTGGTCGCTTCGATTGTGACCGCGTACAAGATCGTGCGCCAACGCACCGACGACAAAACGGCGGCGATGAAAAGCGTGATCCCGGTTGCGATTTTCATTCTCGCCATCACCGCCATCTTTTTCCAACTGTACGTCTAGTCTGGCAATGACCTCGCGAACCTTGCAAAGGTTCCGCGCAAGCGCCTTTGCAAGGTTCTCGCCACGAGTTTGAAATGCCCCGAATTTTTTTTGCGATTGGTTTGATCTTGTTCAGCTTGACCGCGTGCGGACCCACCAAGTTCACCGTGAGTGATCCCTGGGCGCGTCCGGCGCTCGCGCGCGGCACCGGCGCGGCGTACTTTGTCATCGAAAATCCGGCGCCGGCGGATGCGTTGATTGACGCGCAGAGTGATGTCTCGGAAATCGTCGAGATTCACAAGACCGTGATGGCGCAGGGTGATGTGATGCAAATGATGAAGATGGAACGCATCGCGATTCCCGCCAACAGCAAAACCGAGTTCAAGCCCGGCGGCTCACACATCATGTTCATCAACCTTAAACGCGACCTCAAAGCGGGCGAGACCATCGCGCTCAAAATTGTTTTTCAGAACGCCGGCGAAATCAATTTGCTAGTCAAGGTTCAGGAGCGGTAATGTTGTAGAGATTTTGCATTGCAACGTCCCTACCAATGCCAATGAGACAGCTCAGTTTGTCCTAGATCGTCTTCCAAAATCTAAAACGAAAACCGTATCGCACCGCCGCGATTGCGCTGTGCGTGATGATTGCGACCGGCGTCTTGTTCGCGGCGACGGTGACGATGCGGAGCATTCAAAATAGTTTGCAGGTCGGGCTGGAACGTTTCGGCGCCGACCTGATTGTCGTGCCGCGCGGGCAACAGGTGACGACTCAGGAAGCGTTCATCGCCGGTCAACCGACGGCGTTTTACATGGACGCGCAAATTGCCAAGCAAGTGGCGATGCAACCCGGCGTGGGGCGTACCTCGGCCCAGGTCTTTGTGCAAACCTTGTCGAACGCGAAATGTTGCGCGGGCGAATTTTTTCTCGTTGGCTTTGAACCGGGGAACGATTTTACCATCAGCCCCTGGCTGACGACGCATTTGCAGGGTCGCACGTTGCAACCGGACGAAATCATTGTCGGCGACCGCATTTTGCTCGAACCCGGCGAGACGGTGATTTTTTACGGCTCGTACTTTAAGGTGGCTGGCGTGCTCGAACCGACCGGGATGGGCATTGACCGCACGGTGTTCGTTCCCGTCGAGGGCATGCGCCAAATGATTGCCCTGTCGCCGGAACGCGCCGAGCAAACGTTGACGATTGCGCCGAATCAAATTTCGGCGGTGCTGATCAAGGTGACGCCCGGCGCCAAACCGAGCGAGGTCGCCGAAGTCATCGAAAATAAAATTCACGGCGTGCAAGCGATCACGACGACACAAATGATCATCGCGGTCACGAAACAATTCGCCGGCTTGCTCAACATCATCCTCGCCGTGATTGCGAT
>CAZPIR010000111.1:4829-9581 GCA_964586085.1 uncultured Anaerolineaceae bacterium
TCATCACGATTGCGCTGATCTTTACGCTCATCGTCAACGAACGCCAACGCGAACTGGGTTTGCTTCGCGCGATGGGCGCACGGCAAGGTTTTGTGTTTCGCATGATCGTCGGCGAAGCGATGCTGTTGACCGGCGTGGGCGGCGCAATGGGCTTGCTGGTGAGCGCGGTCTTGTTCAGCGTGGCGCAGGGCTTGCTCGAACAAAATTTGCAAACGCCCTTCCTCTTGCCGGAAACGACCGAAGCGATTGTGCTCGTCGTGTTTCTGCTTGGCTTGGCGCTCGTCTCCGGCGCGCTCGCCTCGATTCAACCCGCGCTCCGCATCAGTCGCCTCGAACCGTACGAAGCGATTCGGCAAGGCGAATGACGATGGAGGCACAGATCAATTTGCGCGCTTTAACCAAAGCGTATCGGCAAGGCGATGCTCAGGTCAACGCGGTTGACCAGGTAGATTTGCAAGTGTTTGCCGGCGACTTTATCATCATCACCGGTCGTTCGGGCATTGGCAAGACAACGTTGCTCAGTCTCATCGGTCGGCTAACTGAACCGACGACCGGCGAAATTTTCATTGACGGCGTGAACCTTAAAGCGCTCGACGATGCCGCGCTCTCGGATTTCCGCGCGCGCAAAATCGGATTCGTGTTTCAGTTCGCGAGTCTCATTCCCACGTTGAGCGTGCTGGAAAATATCGCTCTGCCCAGTTTGTTTGCCGGGCAAGCGGTAGACGAAAAACGCACGATTGAATTGGCGCGGATGGTGGGGCTGGGCGACAAGTTGAAAAATTATCCCAGGCAACTTTCCGGCGGGCAACGCCGTCGCGTGGCGATTGCGCGCGCGCTGGTCAATCACCCGGAAATTTTGCTCGCCGACGAACCGACCGGCGACCTGGATGTGGAGACCGAGCGCGAAATTCTTGACCTGTTCCGCGCGCTCAATCGGCAAGGTATGACCGTGATCCTGGTCACGCACAATCCGAATTTGATTGCGTATGGCAATCGCGCCTTTCGGATGGAGCAGGGCAAGTTGATGCAAGATCAAAATGAAGGTTTGGCAGAATGCAACGCTGGGCAAGTTTTGTTGTCGTCGTTTTCCTAAGTGTGTGGGTGGTGGGTTGCGGCGAACAAGGTCCGCTTCTCTGGAGTTTCAAGACCGGCAGAGAATTGCCGGCGAGTCCGGCGATTGGCGCGGACGGCACGATTTATTTTGGCTCGCACGATAATTTTTTCTACGCCCTGCAACCCGATGGCAAGTTGAAATGGAAAATCGAAACGGGCGGTTGGGTGCATGGCTCGCCGGCGATTGGTGAAGACGGCACGATTTATTTTTCGTCGTACGATACGAATATGTACGCCGCCACGCCGGATGGCAAACTCAAATGGAAGCTCGCGCTTGAGCGCATGATCGAATCGTCGCCGTCCATCGGCAAGGATGGCACGCTCTACATCGGCGACGACGACAAGCAACTCTATGCGATTTCACCGGCCGGCAAAGTTAAATGGACGTACAAGACCGGCGACCTGGTCGTCGGCGCGCCCGCGGTTGCGCCGGATGGCACAATTTATTTTGGTTCGGGTGACAAGTCGGTGTACGCGCTCAACCCGGATGGCACCTTGAAATGGCAATTCCAAACCGCGGGTGAAGTGTACTCGTCGCCCGCCCTCGGCGCGGACGGCACGGTTTACATCGGTTCGAGTGACAAGCATCTGTACGCGATTGGCGCGGATGGCAAGGAACGTTGGAAATATAAAGCGGGCGACAAGATCTATTCGTCGCCGGCAATTGGCGCGGACGGCGCGCTGTACGTTGGCTCGCTCGATGGCAAACTGCACGCGGTCAACCCGGATGGCACGGCGCGTTGGGATGTGAACATGCGCGAGTGGGTGATCTCGTCGCCGGCGGTTGGCGCAGATGGCATGGTGTACATCGGCGCGTACAATCATGCGCTCTATGCGGTCAACGCGCAGGGCAAGATCGCGTGGAAGTACGAGACGAAAAAATTCGTGTTCTCGTCGCCGACGATTGCGCCGAATGGCACGTTGTATGTCGGCTCGGATGATGGATATTTGTACGCCTTGAAAACGACGAGCCTGGGTTTGGCGTCGTCGTCGTGGCCCAAGTTTCGCGGCGACACGCTGAATGTTGGGCGTGTGCGTTAACGCAATAATTGTTGAGGAGATCGAAAATGAAAGTACCCGAAATGATTGGCACGATTCTGGTTTTGCTGGTGTTGATCGCGACCCCGCTGGGTGTGTTTGCGTATCAAGCGACCGGCGTGACGGATGAAGGTTGCAAGGTCATCATCATGCGCACGTACGAAGAAGGTAATCCAATGCCTGCCGAGACGTACGTGAAAAAAGGCGAAAAGACCTGTTTGCGGATTACGAGTTATGATGTGACGCACGGCTTTAACATCAGCGACCTGGGTGTGGATGCGGGCGAGATTCACGCCGGCAAATGGACCAAGATCGAATTCACGCCCCAGGAAACCGGCACGTTCAGTTATGTCTGCACGATTCAGTGCAGTCCGATGCACTCGAAAGTGCGCGGCAAAATTATTGTCTCCGACTAGATTGGAATTTGTGAATGACGGATCATAAAAAACCGCTGACGTTGACCCGGCGGGATTTCCTCAAGGTGATCGGGGGCGTAGCGACACTGGGCTTGTCGTTCGGAATTTTGTCTCCTCAGCCAAGTTTTCCTCGCGTGCTTCCACCCGGCGCGCTGTTGCCCGCCGACCGTTTTACGTCGGCGTGTAACGGTTGTGGCAAATGCGTCGCGGTATGTCCTCACAATGCGTTACGCGCAAATATTTTTGGGCAACCGTACATTGACGGCTTGAGCGGTTGGTGCGACCTCTGCATGGATTGTGTCGAGGTGTGTCCGACCGGCGCGCTCGTTTTGCCGGCGGAGCCGCTCAAAACCAAACTCGCGCTCGCGGTGATTGACCGTAATCAATGTATTGCCTGGGTCGCCACCGGTTGTCGCTTTTGCTATGAAAAATGCGCCACCCTGCAAAAAGCCATTACGATTGACGAAGATTATCGCCCGTACATTCAGGACGAGGCGTGCAATGGTTGCGGCGCGTGCGTCAATGTGTGCCCGCGTCCCGACAAGGTGACACGCAATTTGCACACGGGCAAAGCGGTTGCCCTGAAAGCGGTGACGCATGGCCGTTGAACCAACCACGCAACCGGTGGCGCGACCAGCCGTGCGCAAGCGCGAAAAATTCAACACCTGGGCGCGCGTTCGTTTTGCGACGACGGTGGGCGCCATGTTGCTCATCGTGGTCAGCGCGATGTTGGATATCAACGTCGGCACATTCTCCTCGTTCAGTCTCGGTCCCGTTACGGTGGCGTGCCCGCTTGGGGTGGCGCAAATTTTGTTGGCGACGCAATCATTTGTGCCGATGCTGGTGATTGCCGGCTTGCTTGGGTTTGTCCTGACCGTTTTCTTTGGGCGCGCGTTCTGCGGTTGGCTGTGTCCTGGTCGTTGGATTTTCAATCATGGTCCGCGCACCGCGCCGACCGCGTTCAAATCACGTTCCTGGATTCAGGGCGGCATCATCGCCGGCGTGCTTGGCGCGGCGGTCGCGTTTCACAATCCCTTGTTCTGCATCATTTGCCCGGTCGGTTCGATTTGTCGCGGCGCGGTGGCGGCGGGCGCGGGCGGCAGTATTCTGCCGAGCATCGGTTGGCTGGGCGCGCTCATCAGCGTCGAGTGGTTGAGCAATCGTTCGTGGTGCCGCGACCTGTGTCCGGTCGGCGCGACGCTCAGTCGCATCAGCGCGTTGAATCCATTTGTCAAACCCAAAGCGAACATTGAAAAATGTCGCCCGTGTTTGGCGTGCATGAAAAAATGTCCCGAAAGTGTGAACTTGAGTCAAACGCCTGACCTGGCATCGTGTACCAAATGTTTCGCGTGCCAGGGCGCGTGTCCGCGCGATGCGGTCGAAATCAAGTTGGTCGCTAAACGCGGGAACTGATTGGTGAGTTTAAAGGAAGGGTAATTTTGCAAGACGATAGCGCGCGCATTCGCGAGCAATGGCAACCGGTGATTCAGGCAATCATCGCGGCGGCGGATTGGGGTGGCAAGTACGCCACGGAGGTCGAGCCGTTCCTTGCCCAGATGGAGCAAGAAGCTGTTTGGCGTCCGCTCTGCGCGGCGTTTCGGCGCATCATCGCCGGCGAGCGAACACACGATACGTTGCTGAACGGGCTGGATCGCATGGGAGCGATTGTTGTCACCGATGTCTTGGTCGCGTTGGGCGTGGATGTGCCGGCGCCCGACGGCGAAGATCAGGATTTGCTCCCGATTGTCGAGCAGATTATCGAGCGGGTGGCGTTCGTTTGCCAAGACGGCACGCCGGTCGTTTACGGCGAAGAGATGTACGAGATCACGCAAAAAATGATGGAGCATCCGCGTCTCGACCCGGAACTGCGCGAGGTGGGACGCGTGCTTCACGCGATTCTTGCCGGCGAACGCAAGCCCGACCTGACCCCGTTATCGCCGCCCTGGGCAATGCAAATCCGCGCGCTCTTGCGCCAGATTGGCAGTTAGCGGTGAGTGTGATCGAGTGAGTCAATCCGACCTGGAAAAGTTTGCGTCAAGCGAATTTTCCAGGTCGTTCATTTTTTTTCAACGCGTGTGATTTTCTGCTGGCTGATTTCGACCCAGGTGATTGAATGATTGAATGCCCGATTGCACTATTTAGGGTGCGGGTCTATAATCTAAACTAAATAATGGATGGATACGAC
>CAZPIR010000112.1:0-9558 GCA_964586085.1 uncultured Anaerolineaceae bacterium
CCAGGATCACCTCCCGCAGCCACGCGAGGCGTTTCTTCGCTTCCGCGATCATCGCCTCGCGATTCAGGTTCGCGTGCGCTTCGGTTGCACCGAGCCGCATCATCCCAGTTCCGCACACCGAACATTGTCCTTTGGTGTATGCCGCACCGCGCGCATTAAACAAAGGTTGCGCGTTTTGAATTTCTCGTTTCGTCTTACACTTGACACAATATGCTTCCATGAAAATTAGTATACCACAAAAAAAGAGGTTGGAGCCACATTCGCTCCAACCTCTAACTTGATCGCTAATCACGAACCCGTGAAAGCATGTTTGACGAAATTGTCCAGTCCTTTGACGCCGCGCACCTCGTTATCGAGTAGTGGAATCACCGCGCGCACCTGACCGTCAAAGTCAGTCCAAATCTGTTGCATGTACGCGTCTTGCATCGCCACGCGATTACGAACAAATTCCGGCGACGAGGTGAGCACCTGGTCTTTTTGAATGACCATGTTCACGACGACACCGCCGACCGGAATTCCAAAATCGCGGAACCAACCAATAAAACGCTTGATGACCGCAATCGGCAATGCTTCGGGCAACGTCACAAAGAAGAACGAGGTCAGCGCCTTGTCGGTGAGCAATTTTTGGGCATGCGCCATCCGATCCCGGAAACCGACGAGGTAATCCATCAGCGGGTCTTCTTCTTTTTTCTTGGTGAACGAGAGCAGTTCGCGCAGGGACTTGGCTTCTTCGCGCGACTTCATCATCTTGTTGACCCAGAGCGAATAGACCTTGCTCATGCCGAGCAAACGGCGTGCGTTCGCCGTTGGCGCGGTGTCGAACACGTACACGTCGTACTCGTCCTTGAACATCAGGTCAATCATGTTCTCGAACATGGCTGATTCTTCGAACGCCGGATTCATCGTCGCCGATTCGACGAACTGATCGGCTTGCGTCGAGATTTCCGCAAATTTCAAAAACCATTGAATCTTGCTTTTGATTTCGTTCTTGGAACGTTCGATGGTTTCCTTGGTGTCAATTTCGTACGCCCACAAATTCGGCACGCCATTCACGGCCGTCGGTTGCCCGAACACGTTTTGGTCAAGCAAGCCAGACAGCGAGTGCACCGGGTTGGTCGAAGCGAGCATGGTTTTGCGCCCTTGTTGCGCAAACCACATCGCGGTAACGCCCGCCATCACGGTTTTACCCACGCCGCCTTTGCCGCCAAAGAAAATGTACTTGAGGCCGGGATGATCCTTGACATATCCCGCCATTGATTTATCAATGCCAGCCATTTTGTTTCACTCCTACTCGTACATGATCTTGGCGAGTTTTTCGATCATCGCCAAGCCCGTGACATCGCGTTCCATTTCGGGCACATACCCGCGCACCTGATCGCCGAACGTCGTTTTCACTTTGTCGAGGTAACCACTTTGCATTTGCAAACGATTTTGCAAATAGGCCGGCACCACTTGACTGCGTAGTTCGTTCGGCAAAACGCGATTAACAATATAACCGGCAATCGGCACGTCGAATTTCGAGAACAGGTCGGCGGCTTTTTGGGTATCGAGAATAATCATTTCTTCCGGCACGACGACGAAAAAGAAGGCGGTCTTGACCTTGTCGGTCAGGATGCGCGACGACGCGTTGATGCGTCCCTTGATGTACTGCAATTCATTCAGAATTTGATCTTCGTCCGTGTCTTTTTCGCGCTTGATGCGTGAGACCATCGTTTCGTACTCGCGCATTTCTTCGCGCAGTTTGGTGATCTTGTTGATCCATTCGTCGTACACTTTAGCCATCGAAAGATAGTACAGCGCGTGTCCGAGCGGCACGAGGTCGTAGATGTAATAATCGTACTGCCCCTCGACCATAATGTCCACGACGGCGTCAAAGATCGCCGACTCCTCCATCGCCGGCTCGGCCGACGCGGCTTGGATGTAATCCTCGATTTCGTCCGGCACTTTGTCAAAGCCGTACATGTCGAGAATTTTTTTGCGGATTTCGTTCTGATAATTCTTGATGTGACTGTCGGCGTCCACCTCTTGCGCCCACAGGTTGTCCATAATCTTGACCGCGCCTTTGCCGAAAATATCTTTTTGGAAAATGTCGGTCAAGCTGGCTTGCGGATCAACAGAAAAGACGAGCACTTTTTTCCCTTGCGAGGCGAGCCAGTACGCGGTCGCGGCAGAGAATGTCGTCTTACCCAGACCGCCCTTGCCGCCGAACATGATATAGCGGCGATCGGGATTTTGCTGAAACACATCTTTGAGTGACATGAAGACTCCAGAATTTCAAGAATTCAGAATTCAGAATTCAGAAGCAGAAGCAGAAAAAATAATTACCCGAGCATGATTCTGACTTTTGACAACTGGATTCTGGATTCTGCTTAGAACATCGCGTCGCTAATGTCTTTTTCGCGCAACATCCGGCGCTTCCACGTCGCAATGTTCGGCACGACGTACGGCAATAAACGCAGGGAATAGTACGGGGGCAAAATCGGCACACCGATCAAATCACCCATCGTGATGAGAATGAACAGGTGCTCCATCGAGGCGCGCGTGCGCACCGCATAGCGGCTCATGTCGTGCGCCGCCATGCCGTACATCACTTCTTTGAGATTGTCTACAATCCCAGCAAGTCCGCCTCGCTTGGCTTTTTTCTCTTTACCTTGTTTTTCTTCTGGCATGGTTTACACTCCTCCGTGTAGTTTAGTCCTAGATTCCGTGCAAGTCCATATCGTGATCGTCAAACAATTCGCGTTCGCGATTGACGCGCCGCTTCCAGGTCTTGATGTTCGGCACGACATACGGAAGCACCCGCAGAGCATAGTAGGGTGGAATAATTGGCAAACCTAACATGTCACCAAACGTGACCGCGATAAAGAGGGTTTCGAGCGCGGACCGCATTTCGAGGATGTGATGTTCGAATTCATACGCGGTGAACCCGTACATGAATTCGCGTACCTTTTGTAGGAACCCGGACCGACGCATCATTGAGTCTCCCCTTCGATTGCCCTACGTGATTGATTTTCATTATAGCATCGTGAATATACCTTGTCAAAACATTGACGCTCTTGAATCGCCGTGCTATAATCGCGGCACTGTAGCGCGGAAAGGACGCCATGCCCGAAGAATATGCCTTCCCTCTGATGCTTGGACTCGCCGTGATCGTGATGGGCGCGTTTGGCATCGGCACACTCGTCAACATTCGCAAAGGCGATCAGATGCTCAAGTGGATGCGCGGCGGCATGCCGCTCATCGGCGAACGCGCGACGATGCGCTGGCTGGGCTCGTCGGTCGTCGAGGTCAAGCTCACCAAATCGCACGCGCCGTTTCGCACCGCCGAAACGCTGGTCGTCCTCGAACCGCGCGACGTGTTGATTCTGTGGGGCTGGACACGATGGCAAGGTCGGCGTGATTTGTTGATCTTTCGTTCGCAGTTGAGTTCCGCGCCCAAGTTCGAATTGGAAATTCTCGACCCGCACAGTTGGACCACCCATCGCACCGAGCGCGATGTCAAGAAAAAAAATTGGCAGAGTCTTACTCTGCCCACCACACCCTTGCGCATTTATCAATCGGGCAATGAGCGCGTGGACGTGCAACGACTGATTGACCTGGCTTCGCAAGTGGGTGGCAAACTCGTGCGCCTTTCGGTGCATCGCTCGGTACCAAACCTCGAAGTGCATTGGCTCATGCCGAACGTCAACCAGGATAACGCGCATGAATGGTTTAGTCACCTCAAGGAATTGGCACGTTACCTCACGGCGTAAACGATTGCCATGACATCTGCATCATCGCTTGGAGATTCGCGCGTGAGCAAATGTATTTTGCTCGTGGATGACAATCCCAGATTATTGGCTGGCATGAAAATGCGGCTCGAACTAGAAGGGTTCCAGGTCTTGACGGCGGAGGACGGCACCGATGCGCTCGACCTCTTGGATTCGCTCACCCCCGATTTGATTGTGGCGGACATTATGATGCCGCGCATGGATGGCTGGGCATTGTTCAAACATGTCCGCGCAATTCAGCGATTGCGCAACATCCCCTTTATTTTTGTCACCGCCCTCTCGGATGATCTTTCGCTTCGCCGCGCCAAAGAGATGGGCGCGGAAGATTTCTTGACCAAACCATTCAAAGCCGAAGAGCTAGTCGCCAGCGTGCGCGGACGCCTGCTCCGCGCCGAGCAATTGGCAGAATTTGCCAAGACCCAAACCGCCACGACAAACCCTGCCACGTTGACCATCGGCACGCTCATCCTCGACCCGGCATCGCATCGCGTCACCCGCGACGACCAAATCATCGCCGTCACGCCCACCGAGTTTCGTCTACTCGCGCATCTAATGCAACGCGCCGGCGCAATCTGCACAATCGAGGAACTTGCCAGTGCCATGTACCAAAGCGACCCGGAACAATGGAGTTCGTCCGAAGTCGTGCGCGTCCACATCAAAAACCTGCGCCGTAAAATCGAACACGCCGAAACACCCCCGCACATTACCAACATTCACGGCATCGGCTACCGACTCGACCCCTAATTTCTTCACAAAACCTACCCGATTTATTTCCACACCTTTTAGCGTATTCTCATCTAGGTCTGTTACTTTGGTGACGTGCATTTTGCGCGTCATCATTTTTTTTGGAGAGGAACCAACTGTGTCTCGCCTCACTTTAATGCTTACCCTTGCCTGTATGCTGTTCGCGGGTTTGACTGCTTGCGCTTCACCAACTGTTGCTTTGCCCATCAAAATGGAAATTAGCGCCTGGGCAGGCGTGGAACCGGCGCAACTTGCCGCCGACCTGGGTTATTATTCTAAACGCGGTGTCAATGTCGAGGTCGCGCGGTTTTCGGCGTACACCGATGGCATTCAAGCTTTGCGCGATAATCGCGTGGACGTTGGCATGCAAACGCTCGACGATGTGATTCGCAGTGTGGCGATGGGGCACAAACTCAAAGTCGTCCTGTTCACCGATTACTCGTTCGGCGGCGATGGCATTGTCGCGCACAACAACATTCGCACGCTTGCCGATTTGCGCGGCAAAAAAGTCGGCGTCGAAATCGGCAGTGTGTCGCACTATTCCCTGCTTCAAGCCATTGCCCGCACCGGCATCACCGAATCCGATTTTTCGATTGTCAGCATTCCCGCGTGGGAAATCAAAGAAAATTTTTTGGCGGGCAAGATTGACGCGGGCGTGACCTGGGAACCGTACTTGACCGAGAGCGCGCGCGAGGGCAACGGGCACGTCCTCATTACCAGCCGCGATTATCCGCGCACGATTGTGACAACGATGGTCATGTCCGAAAAATTAATCACCGCGCGCCGCGCGGACGCGCAAAAAGTGGTCGTCGCGTATTTCGATGCGCTGGACTATACGTTCAAAAATCCCAACCATGCGTACGAACTGATGGGCAAAGCCGAAGGCGTCAGCCGCGAGGAATTCGCCAGCCACGTCGCCGGCATCCAGTTCTTTGACCTCAACGCAAATCGCAATGCGTTCAAGATCGGACACGCCGAATCAATGTACGAACAAACCGAAGCGATCATTGATTTTCTGTTCAAACGCAATCTGATCAAAACACGTCCCTCGGCACGAGAAATTCTGGACAGCTCGTTCGTGCAAGAGCTTCCCTAAATTTTTACGCGCACCTGCTCGGAGCAAGGTATGTTTCGTCGCGTCTTTTCCTCCCTCTTGTTTCAATTGACCGCACTTGCGGTGGCGGTTGCGGTCATCATGAGCATGCTGAGTAGTTTGTACTTGGACTATCAGGTGCGGCGCACCGTGTACGGCATTATGGAAAAACGCGCTAACGACATTGCCGTTGAGCTGAGTTATTCGATTGCCAGTTTATTGGCACACAACGACCTGGTCACCATTCAACGGATTGTCGAACGCACCAGCACGCTCGACGATGTTCAAGATGTCGTCGTCCTGGATTACCTGGGGAACGTCATCGCCGCCAAAAATTTCACCTTGCTCACCGCCAAAGGCGGACCCAGTTATGCCGATTACGGTTTGGCGTGGGCTGACGTTCTCGCCCTGATCGAACGCGCGCAAACTCAAGCCGTGCAGGGTCCCGGCAAATTCGCCATCGTCGTGCCCATCCGCGGACAAACGTATAACCTGGAACGTCAAAGCGATGTGATCGACGCGATTGTCGTGCAGATGAATTTAACATCGGTCGAAATGCAACTACGCAACGAATTGACCGAACGCGGCTTGTTCAACATCTTTCTGCTTGCCATGTTCAGTTTGGAAATGATGTTGCTCGCATACGCAACGTTCGTGCGTCCACTCAAACATGCCGTCGCCACCACACGCGAATTTGCCGCCGGCAATTTGAGCGTGCGTTTACCCGACAAGGGTTCTAATGAAATTCGTTCCCTGTCTGCCGCTTTTAACGGCATGGCAACCGATTTGGAACGCCGCATCCATCAACTTGTGATCTTGCACGACATTAGTTCCACCATCAGCATCACACTCGACTTGGACGAGATGCTGGGTTATCTTGCCAACCATCTCGCGCATTTGATTGACGGCACCGGCGCGTTCATCTTGTTCTGGGACGCCGAACAGCAGGTTGCCATTCCCAAAGCGGCGTACGGACATTTCAACACCGTTTACAAAGAGATGGCGCTTGACCCTAGCGAACCAACCTTGACCCGCGCCGTGATCGCCGCGCAACAACCGATTGCGGTGTACGATGTCCTTGATTCGCCCTATGTGAGTCGGCGCGTGGCAGAACGTTTTCCCGACAAGTCCTTGCTGGGCGTGCCCCTCATCGCCAACGGGGTTGTGCTCGGCGCGGTATTGATTGGCGAGTCGCGTCGTCAGCGCGAATTTTCCTCCGAAGAAATTCGCCTCGTCAAGTCGGCGGCGGGGCAAATTGCCGGCGCGATTTACAACGCCAATCTCTTTGCGCAACTCAAAACGGAACGCAACCGGCTGAACGACATTCTCAACACCATGTCGGACGCGATTATTTTGCTGGATACCGAGTGGCATATCCGATACGTCAATCCTGCATTCGCCACGATTTTACAAACGAACGCGGTAGACGTGATGAATCACTCGGTGCGCGTGTTGTTCCACGCAACCGAGCATGCGACCTGCCCATTCGACAACATGACACAATCCACGTTGGAATATGGCAAACTCTGGCGTCAACAAATTCCCATGCGCCATCCGCACGGCGAACCGTTTGACGCCGATGTGATTCTCGCCGCCGTGCGCGGTCCTGATACTGCGCCAAGTGGTTATGTGATGAGCATCCGCGATATCACCGAGCAAAAAGAATTGGACCGGATGAAAACCCGGTTCGTGTCGAACGTGTCGCACGAATTACGCACGCCTTTGTCGGTCATCACCTTGTACGCCGAAAACCTGTACGAGTACTATGACCAACTCAAGGACGAGCAACGCCGCGACATTGCGCGCGACATTGGCGCGGAATCAGCCACACTTCAACAACTCATCGAGCAGTTGTTGCAACTCTCGCGGCTCGACGCCGGGCGCACCGAACCGCATTATGCCGCTTGCGATTTGCGCGAACTGGTCAATGAAAGTTTTGAGCACGCTCAACGTGTGGGCAAATCAAAACAGTTGGAGATGACTTGTGATTTACCGGCACAACCGGTGATGATCACCGCCGACCGCGAACAAGTACTCCAGGTCTTGCGCAACCTGACGGCGAACGCGATCAAGTTTACGCCGGACAGCCAAGCCATTCACGTCAAACTGGAACTGGACGGACTCAACGCGCTCGTCCAAGTCCAGGACACGGGGATAGGCATTCCCGCCGACGAGTTGCCTCATATTTTCGAACGCTTTTATCGCGGCAAGTATTCGGTGGCGCAAGAGGTGGATGGCACCGGGCTAGGACTCGCCATCGCACACGAAATTGTCGCGCGGCATCATGGTTCGATCCAGGTCGCCAGCCAACTTGGGCAGGGCACCACCTTTCACGTGCGGCTACCTTTAACTCAATCGTTTCCCTCTACATAACTTTTTTTCTTGGAGACTCTGACCATGTCCGAAACCATTATGGTCATTGACGACGATCATCGCCTGAACGCTGGGTTGCGTCTGGCACTCGAAGTGAATGGCTATCAAGTAATGACTGCTTCAACGGGGCAAGAAGCATTAATTTTGCTCGAACAAAAAATCCCCGACCTGATCGTGTGCGACATTATGATGCCCGGCATGAACGGGCTGGAATTCATCGAATCCTTGCACGCGCACACCGAATGGACCAACATTCCGTTCATCTTTCTCACGGCATTGAGCGACCAAACGACAAATCTTAAAGGACGGAAACTGGGCGCGGATGATTTTTTGAGCAAGCCCATCTCGCCCAAAGTGCTGGTCGAAGTGGTGCGCGCACGCTTGGCACGCGCCACCGTGCTTCGACTCAACCACACTCTGCAAGCGTACATTCACGCGATGGCGACTGTCGCCGGCATCGTCGAGGTGCGTGACGGTTACACCGCCGAGCACATCGAGCGTGTGGGAATGTACGCGTACGCCTTGGCGCGTCGCCTGGGTTGGAACGCCACCGACGCAGAACAGGCGCGCATTGCCGGCATTTTGCACGACATTGGCAAAATTGATATTCCGCCACACATTCTCAACAAAGCCGGTCCGCTCACCGATGAAGAATGGGAGCAGATCAAACAACATCCCGAAATGGGCGCGATGCTCTTGACGGCACTGACCGATTTTCCCGGCATTGCCGATGGCGTGCATTGTCACCACGAACGTTACGACGGAACCGGCTATCCCGATGGATTGATCGGCGACAATATCCCGGAAATTGCGCGCATCATCGCCGTCGTAGATGCGTTCGATGCCATGACCACCGAACGTCCTTATCGTGCCGCCGTTACCACCGCGCAAGCGTTAGAGTTGTTACAACAAAATGCCGGCACCCAGTTCGACCCCGCCATGGTCGTCATCTTTAATGATTTGTGGCGCACCACCTTGACTAACGAAATCAGCAACTTGGTCCCGGACACGCGGCACGTTCAGCCCGTGTCCTAGAGCCGTTTCCAATTGGGCTCATGGTTCGCTTTGTAGAGACATTGCCGCGCAACGTCTCTACCGTGCCGTAAATCAAATCGGAATTCGCTATAAACTGCGCATATCCCGGAGATCAAAAAATAAATTGCCCCCACGATTTTTTTCGTGGGGGCAATTTATTTCTCAAGCGTATTCGATTGTGAGTTATTCCGCCGGAGCGCCAGCCGCCTTGGCTTTTTGCCCATAGCGTTTCCATGCCAGCCAACCGTCCCAGGCAATGAACGCGGCGGCAACAAACAGCAATGCCGACACGATCAGCATGAACCAACCACCGACCTGGACAATCGCCTGACCCTGGAATGCCGGCGCGGTCAACACGTTGACCCATTGATTGTACGCGTTCACGATCAACGCCGCCATCGTGGTCATGTACATGAACACCATCGGGATTGCGGCATAGAGCGGATTACGACCGATCGAACGCAACCAAACGGTGACGAGCAAGAGACCGAGCGCCGCCATCAATTGGTTGGCGCTGCCGAAGATGGGCCAGATCAGCTTGAA
>CAZPIR010000113.1:0-9555 GCA_964586085.1 uncultured Anaerolineaceae bacterium
TGGACCTCGGGAAGCAATGGCACAAAATCCGAACGGTCCGCCATCGCCACGAGCCCTGCCGCGACACCTTGCGGCGGCGTCCGTTCGAGCACGGCGCGGGTATCCGCAACGATCGCCGGCTGAGCATCGGCCGAAAACAATCGCGGCATCATCAAATCGCTGACGAACTGCGTGAACTGGATGCGGGCGTGAGTCATCTGCTCGATGCAATCGAAAAAACCGGCTTGACGCCAGTTATTCAAGCACGCTTGAGTGAGCGACAGGCACAAGCTGGCGCATGGCAAGCCGAACTCGCACAACTAGAGATGCGTTTGAGTGCGCCGCGCATTGAGTTGTCGGATGAGGCGTTGGAGTATATCGCGCAGAATTTGAAAGACGAATTGCGTGGAGAATCCTTCGAGGAAACACGCGCGCTGATTCGGCAGGTAGTCGTACGTGTGGAACTCAATCAAAACGAAATGACGATCTCGTATGTCTCCCCGTTGGCGGAAACATCCAAGACCGTCATTACTACTGTGCCTCCACGGAGATTCGAACTCCGGTCTTGGCCTTGAAAGGGCCACGTCCTGGTCCCCTAGACGATGGAGGCGCGTGCGACGAGGTGCATTTTACGCAATGCGCCGGAATTGTCAAATAATGCCCACGCGCACGCGATAACTGAAATACCAGGGTGCGGGCGTATCGCCCAAACATTCACGCGCGCGCGCGCGTAATTCCGGCACGCCGATTTCCGCTTCGGTCATTCCGCGCTTGAGCAAAGTTGCAATCGCGCCCTGGCTCAATGCCAAGCCGACCAAACGCTCGGCGTCGCCCATCTCGATGTGATGCACCACAAACTCTTTGACGAAGCGAAACTGCCCGCTCGCTTGGATGCGCGCGAGATGCTCGTCCTTGTTCCACTTGAACACATTTTTGTACCATCCCCGCTCGTGCCCCACCGCTTCGCCGCGTTCGATAAATTCCTGATACGCTTGCTCGGCTTGCCAATCCAGCGTGGGTGGCCAGTCGGCATCGTACGCGGCGAACACACCACCGGAGCGCAGGATGCGCGCAATCTCTTTGAACGTTGGCTCAGGTTCCATCCAGTGCAAGGATTGCGAACAGGTCACAATGTCGGCGCACGTTGCCGGCAAATTGGTTTGCGTCGAAAGACCGTCCGCAAATTTTACGTTCGTTGGGTTGCCATTCATCTCCGCGCGCAGAATCGCTTGCGCGCGCATGTCCGCGTTTGGCTCGATGCCGTTCACTTGCTCGGCGCGGTCTGCCCAGCACAAAGTTGCAAGTCCAGTGCCGCTTCCCAGGTCAACGACCAGGCGCGGTCGTTCGACTTGTACGAGTTGTGTCAGCACATCGAAAAGCACGCGTGGTGGTTGCGGACGATACTTGTCGTACGTATCGGCAAAGCCGGAAAAGCGTTCGAGGTTTTGCGAGTGGTCGGGCATTTTGAATTTACACCGGGGGCCACGGCACGGCGGGCCAATCTTCGGGCGGTTGTGGGAACACGCCACTCTCGATTAATTCGATGATGCGACGACGAAGCGCGCGCAGTTCGCGTGCCGAAAGTAGTTCGCTCAACGAATCGGCCAAGGGTTCGCCGCGCGTGAGATGTGTTTGCAATGTTCGCAGATCATCAAGCGTATCGGCGGGAACCGGTTGACCGACGAAATCCCAAATCACCGTGCGGAGTTTGGGATATTCGTGGAACGTGACGCCGTGATCAATGCACCAAATTTTTTCATCCTCGCCAAGCAAGACGTGTCCGCCTTTGCGATCCGTGTTGTTGATGATGGCATCGAACACGGCGATGCGTTTCATTTCTTCGCGGTGCGATTGACGCAACGTAAAAAAATGTTGATCGTCCACAAACGGAATGAACAACTGCACCATGCCGATGCCGTGCGGTCCGTCGCGCAAAACCGTTGGCGGCACATGTGGCCAGCCCAGGGCTTGACTCACCAAGTACGCAGCGTACTCGCGATTGGCGAGCGAGCCGGTGGGAAAATCCCAGAGCGGTCGTTCGCCTTTGCAGGGTTTGTAGATCGCATTGATTTCGCGCGTGCCCAAATGAATCGTTGCGAGGAAGGTATAATTCGAACCCCAGGGCACCATGCCATCGAGTTCGAGTTTGCCTTCGACGAGTGACTGGCGTGCTTGGGCGTGATCCAAATTTGTTTGACTGGGCATTCTTTTTAACGAGGCGTGTCACGCATCGCCAATCAATTCAACGATGCCTTTTCGCCGTGACCGTTGCGCTTGGGGCAGAAATGTCCTTCGGGATCAATCGGTCGTCCGCACAAGACGCAAATCGGTCGTCCGCCTGCGACGATGCCGGCGGCGTGTCGCGCGAGTGCGCGCATCTGATCGCGCGTTGCCCAAAAACGCACCACGTCCACCGTCTCGGCGTTTTCATCTTCGGGAATCGCGTACGCGATCAACACGATTAAATTATTTTCAGCATCGTAACCCAGCCCTAGTTGACCAACGCGGAACACGGGGGCGACCGGTTGTGACAATTCCATTTGCATTGCGTCCACGGTCAAGGTTTTGGTTCCGGATTCCAATCGTTCGAGCAATTCGTCAATCCCGCGCGACATGGCGGTGAGATGCTCTTTTTCGACCGTGAGGGTTACGATGGTTGCGGCTTGGCGACCTTGTAGATAAAAGGTGCGCTTGCCGGGTTTGCCCGCGACCCCGGCGGTGATGTGCGTTACAGGATTTAGATCGTAGACGATATTTGGCTCTGCCATTTTCTTTTCCTTTTGCTCCTCTTTTGCGTCTGGCTTTTTTTCTGGTTCGGGTTTGAATGCCGGTAATTTGGTGCTATCGTTCATCCGAATCATCACCGCGCCTTGACCAGGTTCGTGGAATGCCAACACGGTGACGGATGCGGGACCGATGACGAGTCGTTGAAAATCGTTCAGGTCCATTTTGAGATAATGCGCGAGCGCGGCTTTGATGGGGTCGGCGTGTGACACAATCGCGATCACCTCGCGCGGATGCGCAGCGACGATTTCCTCAATCGCCTTGACCATGCGCGTTTGCACATCCACCATCCGCTCGCCGCCGGGAAATTGAAACGTGCCCGGCGAAGTTTGAATGTGCTTCCACAATTCAGTGGTTTGCAAATCCTTGATCGGCTTGCCGGTCCATTCGCCGCAATCCACTTCGCCGAGTCCGGGACGAATTTGCGCGTGCAAGTGTTGGCACGCCGCCACGGCGTTCGCCGTTTCGCGCGCGCGTTCGAGCGGGCTGGCATAGATCGCGGCGAGCGGGATGTGATTCACGCGGCGCGCCAGGTCGTCCGCTTCGCGCTGACCCTGGGCGTTGAGATGCACTCCCGGAATCAAGCCGGCCAGTTTGCCTTCTTTGAGATAATCGTTGCTGGCGTGTCGAATCAAAAGTAAGGTTGTCATATCAACTCGTTTCGTAGATTTCACTTTAAACTTTAACTTGTCGCAACATTTCGCCAAATTCGCTCAGCACCATTGCCGTCGCGCCCCAGACCTTGTGCCCGTTCACCTGATAAAATGGAATCATAACCGGCAAACCGCGAAACGTATTTTCCTCTTCCTGGATCCAGGTCTCGTCCACAATCACCGTGAGCGGTGTATCAATCACTTCGCCGACCTCGTGTTGCGACGCGGCGATGTTGGGACGCGCAGGCGTAAAGCCAACGAACGGTGTGATCCGAAAACCGCTGACCGGCACGAACAAAGGCGAGAGCGCATCGCCGATAATTTGAATGCAGGCGCGCTCAATGCCAAGTTCTTCGGAGGCTTCGCGCGCGGCGGTTTGCGCGAGGGTTTCACCTGGTTCACGTGAGCCGCCCGGTAGCGAGATTTGTCCCTTGTGCGTCTCGACCATATCCGTGCGCCGCGTCAAGAAAAAATACAAACCATTTTCGTGTGGGAACAATAAAATCAAAACACCCGCTTCTTTCGGTTGAATTTCCGGCGGAAGCGGGAAGCGGTCGCCCGAACGGGGACGCGGTGACATGCGTTGTTGCGCGGCACGCCCGGGTCGCGGCAGGGTCAATGCGTGATGCACGTCATTCAAATTCACGCGCGCATTTTATTCCAAACCCAAGGCGTGGTCAAGCGTGGATGCATTTTTATGCGCGTTGCTCTTGACGTTGCGCACAATGCAGATTAGAATGGCATTAGAAATTTGCTCGTGTTTGTGGCAAAGACTGACTGATGCGCTGGTTCCAGATCGGTTGGTCTTTTTTCGTGCGACTTGCGTGCCGATTTGTTGGCTTGGAGGTAAACCATGTCGTCTGCCAATCCTGACCATTTGTCCGCGCGCTCTGAAGTTGATCGCATGCCCCAGCCGCCGCGCAAAAAATCCTCGTGCCTTGGCTGGCTCGTCCTCGTTGGTTTGCTGGGTGTTCTCGTCTTGGCTGGCGTGATTGCCTTGGTGATGCAACCTGTCGCTTCACCCGCGCCACTCGTCCAGCCGCGCCCAACTGTTCAAACGGTTGTGGCTTCCACCGGCATTCTCGCGATTGCGTTTAGCGTCAACCCAGACGCACCTCTCTTGAGCGCGTACATCGGCAACCCGGTAAATGCTCCGTTCACGTTGCCGAAGGGCAAGTACTATATCGAAGCCGTTGACCAAAATAATTTTGTCATTGCTTTGAGTAACCAGGTTGTCGCCGCGCCGAACGATCGTGTCGTGTTGCCAAATTCATTTCAGCAAGCCGGCGGTGTGCAGGATGCGGCGCGCGCGCGTTCGCTCAAAACGTTGGCGAATGGTTTGGCACGCATCGAGTTGACGAAACTCGTCGCGCTTCAAGCGGCATCCGGCAATTTTTCCGTACCCTTGTTCGATGCGCAAACGCGTCCCACGCAAGCCGACCTGGATCGCTTGTTCGCGCAGTACATTGTCTTGGGCGCGCAACAAAATGACGTGCTCGCCGCGCTCGCCAGCATCGAACCGCGCGCGAGTGCCGCGTTCCCGCGTCAGGTTGCCTCACGCAACGCTATGCCGGCGCTGGGCGTGTTCGATAAAATCAAAACGCAGTTGACCGGCTTTTTCGGTTACGCGGGCGATGCCGGCAAACGCGCCGGTGAGCGCATCCTTGCCACGTCCGCGCAACTCTCGCCCGACGACAAGCAAGATGCGTTCGACTCGATTCGCCCGGGTTTGCGCGGTGATGCAAGAAACTATGATGAGCTGATCGAAAAAATCAAGGCAGGCGCGCTCGACACGCAAGCCACCCAGATCGAAGCGGATTTACGCAACTCGCCCGGGTACATTGTCGTGGCGCAACAAAAAAACCAAACTGTCGGCGAAATCGTCCGGCAAGAGGGTGCAGAACTTGTCATCAAGGGCGGCGAACTGCAAGCCCAGGTCATCAAGACCGTGCTCGCCGATGTGTTCCCGGATATTACGACCGGGTTTGATTACGCGGACAAGGTCAAGGACTGGGTCGAGTACATCAATCAGGTATACCAAGACCCGCTCGGCGTGGTCGGCGGAAAGTTGAGCGACACGGCAAAAGAAAAAATCAAGGAGCGCATCCAGAGCGACTTGGAAAAATGTTGCGGGCAATTGTCGGATAAAATCCGCGAGCAAATCGCGGACAAGGTGAGCGACACAACAATCACGACCATCACCGATGCGTTTGCCTCCGGCACGGTCACGCCCGCCGCCAAACCTGGGACGACGACAGTTGCTCAGGCGAATCAAACGCCATCGTCAACGCCCACGGCGCTGGTCTTGCCCACGCGGACACCCACGGCAACCGGCACGCCGACTAGTTCACCCACGCCGAGTGTCACACCCAGCACCACGCCCAACGTCACGCCCACGCCCGACCTGAGTTGGATTGATCCGTACGTGCAAAACCTGGCGAATCAAATGATGCTTGCGCTCATCAACCCGATTCAGGTTGCCATCGTCACCGAGGATTTGCGCGCGTGACTCATCAACGCGGTCAAGCAGGGCGCGAATGAATCCGCCGCCAAGGCACAGTGCTTGACTCTTTTGCTCACCACCTCGACGCCCACGCCAACTCTTGCGCCGACGCCACCGCCAGCACCGTCGTGTGCAGGCGCGCCGGTGATTTCTTCGTTCACGGCGAATCCGGTCACGATCAACGCGGGACAATCGAGCACGTTGAGTTGGGGCTTGGTCTCGAACGCGAGCGCGGTGTACTTGGAGAATGAGGGTGTTGCCACGCCCGGCTCAGCGACAGCCAAGCCGACGAGCACCAAAACGTACACCTTGCGCGCGGTTGGTTGCGGCGGCACGACGACGAAACAGGTGACGGTCACGGTGAATCAAGTCCAAGCGACCCCCGTGCCAACGGCGGCGACGAAAAAGACGGTGGGGATTGGGTACGACAATTATAAATTCAGCGGACCCGAACTGCGCGCCGAGATGAGCATTTACGGCGGACGTTGCCGCGCCGAAGTTGTTCTGGCGGCAGATGGTTCCTTCGCCGGACAATGTTCTATCACGGTAGAGGATGGAGTCTGGGATCGCGTGACGACCACGCACAAGGTAAATGGCAAACTAGATTCAAAATCGGGCGCGATTAGTTTCACCGATGAAACCACCGAGAACCATGTGCCCAAAGTTACCGGGCGCGTGCCGTATAACAGTAGCACAAGTTTTTCCGGCACCGGCAAGCTTACCGCATCGAATCAAGGTTCGGGTTCCGCCTCGTTTCGCTTTTCGCTGACGGGCGGCTCGTCTACCAAAAGCACCACCGGCTCGGCAAGTTGGTCGTTGTTCATTCGTTGAGCCAAGAGGACGCGATGAGCCAGAATCGTTTTCAACAAGCGGAGAATGAATATCTCCGGCTCAAGGGGCAACTCGCCGCCGGACGTTTGACGCCGGAGCAATTCGATGCCGCCGCCGCCCAGTTGGTCGTCACCGACCGGCGCGGGCGGCATTGGATGCTGGGACCGGACAGCGGCAAGTGGTACACGCACGATGGCAAAACCTGGGTTGAGGCGCAACCGGATGGCGACGCGAGTGGCGCGCGCAAAACATTGCCGGCGTGTGCGCTGGGTTGTCTCGCCATCGTGCTGGTTGTCGGCGCGATCATCGGCGCGGTGATCGTGTTCGTGCCGGTGAATTTCAGTATCACCACAACCGACCCGCAAATCGCGCGTGTGGTTGCGTTGTTTATCTCGCCGACGCCAACACCGACACGTACTGCTACGCCCACGCCGACATTCACGCCGACGTCAACCCCCACGCGCACGAGCACGTCGACATCCACGCCAACCCCATCGCCGACGAGCACGCCGACCACGACGAGTACGCCCACGGCGACAAGCACGCGCTTGCCCACCGCGACGCCAACTCGGCTAACTTCGCCGCGCTTTGGTGTGGTCGTGTGCAGTCCCGCTTTCGACGAGCCGGCGTTCAAGCCGATCAATCCCAGCCCGGATAAAAGCGTCGTCGCCGGCACGAGTCGCATCTATGCTTCGTGGACGTACGAATTACCCGAGCCGATGGTTTACAAGTTTACGTGGTACTATGAGGGCAATGAATTTTTCACCGGGCAGGATGTCGCCAAAGAGACGAGCGGCACGATGTGGGTGGGTACGTGGTACTCGGATCAACGTCGCTTGCCGGCGGGCACGTGGAAGTTTGAAATCAAGGCATTGGATAACAAAATTCTGTTCGCCGATGCGTGTGTGATTCGATAAAAAACATCCAGGTCGCTTGCCAAGACCTGGATGTTTTTGTTTACGCCAATCCTGCCGCGCGTAATTTTTGCGCAATCTCTTGCGCTTGCGCGGGCGGCAGTTTTGCCAACTCGGCGCGCAGTCCGTTCACATCGCGCGCTTCGACTGCCATGCGTACCGCGAATGGCAGTGAATTGATCACTTGCTTGGGATCGAGTTTCTCTTGCTTGGGTTGTGTGCCGACGAGTCCGGCGCGACCCAGCGTTTCCACAATCGCTTGCGCTTGCGCGGGCGGCAGTTTGGCGAGTGCCATCTGCAAACCTTGAATGTCGCGCGCCTCGACTGCCATGCGCACCTCGAACGGCAGAGTGTTGAGCACCTCTTTGGGATCGAGCGCTTCGTCGTCTTGCTCTGCGCCGCCAATCATCCCCGCTTCGGCGAGACGTTGCATGATCGCTTCGGCTTGCTCGCGCGGCAGTTTTTCCATCGCCTCCATGAATGCTTCCATGTTGCCGGCTGTGAGCGCGTTGCGTAGTGGTTCGGGCAGGGACGCAATCACCTGCATCGCCTTTTCGATTTTTTGTTGTTCATCCGGATCAGGTGCGTTTGCCAACTCAGGCGATTCGATGAGTTCGAGGATGCGCTCGACGAGGATGGTTTCTTGTTCATCTAGTCCCTCGGTCAAGGTGTCCGCATCGCGCTCGCCGTTCCAGATGCGTGGCACCAACACGTTGAGATGCCAGCCGCGCGTGGCGAGTTGCTCTAGAAATTTTTCGATTTCGGCACGCGGTCCGGGTTCACCGCGCGCAACGATGGCGATATCGTGCAAGAGTGGATCGAATTGATCTAACAGGTCTTGCTCGGATGACGCGCCGGCGTCGCCGAGAATGCCGAGCGTGCGCAACTGGTCAATGATCACCATTTGTTCTTCGGGCGGCAATGCCTCGACCGCTTGTTGCAATGCCTGTCCATCATGCGCTTGAATTGCCGCGCTCACCGTCGGCGGCAAACCGGCGAGCAGTTGGTTGGCAAACGCCTGTTGTTGTTCCGGCGTCATCGTTTGCAGGGCGGTTTGCAATGCCTGCGGGTCTTTTGCCTCAATTGCCGCGCGCACGTCCGCCGGCAGACTGGCTAGCATTTCTTCCTGATTCATGTCTCTCTTTTCATGTTGTATTTTTTTCATCACGTGCAGATTGTCATGCTGTACGATCCAAAGCATTTCGCAATTCGCTGGGTTGAGCGATTCTTCGCTTGTCGAAATGACATTCAGGTGCGTATCATCCAGTACAATTTTTCAGAGTATATGATGAAGCGGGAGAGATTGCAAATTTACCCTGACCCTAACCCTCCTCTGCGAACGGCAAACGGGCGGGGTGGGGGCTTGCTGTGCGCGCGTCTCCGCGCTACAATCTTGATGAGGTGAAAAGTATGACTAGTCTCAAACCCATTGCATCGCAACGTTTGCGTGAGGCGAAACAAGAACTTGCGCGACTCCAAACCGACAAGTTGAAACTTTTTCCGCCGAATCCGCATCCGTTCGCGCAACCCGATCCGTTTCCGGCAAATGCCACGCGCGAGCAAATTGAAAAACGCAACGCGCTCGTCGCGCGCATCGAAGAACTCGAAAAAGAAATTGCCGATTTGGAAAAATAGTTTCAGGTTTCGGGTTCAACTTGAAACCTGAAACCTTACTCGACCACGAACGTGCCAATCTGCGCCAACGTGTCGCCGATAAATAGTTTGAGCGTGTACGTTCCCGCGTCCAATTTTTCGTGATCGTACAAACTCAGCCACCAATTTTTTTCGTTGGGGGCGGCGTCCCAGGTTTTAATGCCGCCGACTTGTGCCAGGCGTTCGTGGTCGCGGTACCATTCCCATTTCCACGCCGTGCCTTTGGCTAGATTGACCG
>CAZPIR010000114.1:0-7045 GCA_964586085.1 uncultured Anaerolineaceae bacterium
ATTTGAGCAAGACCACCATCACTCCGCCCGCCACGCCGAACGCGCCGACCTGAGGTTCGCGCATAATTCGCATTCGTGCTTCGAGCGTTTTATGCCCGACCAAACCATCGCAACAATCCATCCAGCCATCGAGATGCAATGCGGCGGTGAACAAGATGATCGCGACGAGCAGTAATGCGTTGACGACAAGCAATGGAAACACATTGCGCAGAATCACATCGAGCGCGACGAGCATCGCACCCAGGATTGCGCCGACGACCGGAAAGAACGCGAGCGAGCGTCCGATCTGGGTTGATGTGAAATTCAGGCGAATGGGAATCGCGGATAAAAATGCAAAGGCGGCGAGTAAACGCATAATTTAATGAGCCCATGAGCCAATTTGCCAATGATCCAAAATTGCGCCGCTCAATTGGCACATTGGCTCATTGGCAAATTTTGTTTATTCCTTTTCCGACACTCCCGCATCTGCAAACGTCGCCATCTCGTCGAGTACTTTGGCGGACGCGATGCAGAGCGAGATGCCGAGCGCCGCGCCGGTGCCTTCGCCCAAACGCAAATCCAGGTCGAGTAAAGGTTCGACGCGCAGATGTTCCAGGCTTGCGCGATGACCGATTTCGACAGAGCGATGTGCGGCGATGAGATACGATTGCACCGCGGGCGCAATCGCGTACGCGATGAGTGCCGCCGCGCCGGAGATGAATCCGTCAATCACAACGGGCACGCGCCGCGATGCCGCGCCAACCATCACGCCCGCGAGTCCACCAATTTCAAAGCCGCCAATTTTCGCGAGCACATCGAGACCGTCGCTCGTGTTTGGTTTGTTAACCTCAATCGCGCGTTCGATCATCGCGACCTTGTGTTTCAACCCAGCATCGTCCACGCCTGTGCCGCGTCCCGTCACCTGCGCAACGGCGCGCCCGGTAATCGTCGCCGTGATCGCGGCGGACGGCGTCGTGTTACCGATGCCCATATCGCCCGTGCCAAGCATATCCGCGCCGCGATTTATCTCTTGTGTAACTACCTCAATCCCCGCTTCGACGGCGCGTTGCGCTTCGTCGCGCGTCATCGCGGGACCAATGGAAAAATCCTTTGTGCCGAGCGCGATTTTTTTGACGATCAAATCGGGATGCGCCGGAATTTCAGAGGCGACGCCCATATCCACGACGACGACGCGCGCGCCGACGTGACGCGACAACACATTGATCGCCGCGCCGCCGTACAAAAAGTTCAACACCATTTGCGGCGTGACCTCGGCGGGATACGCGCTGACACCTTGCCGCGCGATGCCGTGATCGCCTGCCATCGTGACGACGACCGGTTGTTTGAAACGCGGACGCGCTTGCGCGGTAATGCCCGCGAGTTGAATCGAAAGTGATTCAAGTCGTCCGAGTGCACCTTGAGGTTTGGTCAGTTGGTCTTGGCGCGCGCGCGCCGCCTTCATCGCGTTCGCGTCGAGCGAAGAAATTTGTGCAATTGTTTCGTTGAGTAAATTAGACACGGTATCTCCAGAAAAAAGCTGAAAGCTGAAAGACGAATGATTCATCCTTCATTCTTAAAATTCGATGCCGGCTTGCGCTTTGATGCCGCGCGCGTACGGATGTTTAATCTCGCGCATCTCGGTCACGAGGTCGGCATAGTCAATCAATTCTTGTGGCGCATCGCGCCCGGTAATGATGAGATGCAATGCAGGCGGCTTGTTTTCCTTGAGCCACACAATCACTTGATTCACGTCCAACACATCGTCACGAAAAGCATATGTCATTTCATCGAGAACGATCAAATCAAAAGAATCTTGCACGATTTGCGTTTGGGCAAACGACCACGCCTGACGAATTTTTTCGATTGACTTGGCAAGGTCTTTCGATTGCCACGTGAACCCGTCGCCCATCGTGTGCCATTCGAGTTGCAATTTGCGCGCGGCTTGAATCTCGCCCCAGTTGCCGGTCTCGGCTTTGATGAATTGAATCACGCACACACGCATCCCGCGTCCCCACGCACGCAACACGGTGCCGAACGCCGCCGTGCTTTTGCCTTTGCCATTGCCGGTGTTGACGATAACCAATCCTTGCCTCATTTTATTTCCCCACAATCAGCGCGGCAGGCAAGTTGTTGCACGGATGCGGAAACACGCACATCTCGACGCCGTAGACCGCGCGCAAGGTTGCATCCGTTATTACCGCCGAGGGCGTGCCCGCCGCAAACACGCGCCCATCCTTGAGCAGAACCAGCCGGTCGCAGTACTGCACTGCGAGATTCAAATCGTGGAACACACCCAGGACACCCAGGTTGCGTTCGCGCGCGAGGCGTTTCGTAATTTCCATCACTTCGATTTGATGCGCA
The DNA here is from genome assembly GCA_964586085.1 of uncultured Anaerolineaceae bacterium. Taxonomy (GTDB): domain Bacteria; phylum Chloroflexota; class Anaerolineae; order UBA4142; family UBA4142; genus JACRBM01. The sequence continues at coordinate 2,341 of CAZPIR010000114.1, forward strand.
ACATCCAGGTGCGCGGTTGGCTCATCGAGCAGGAGCACGCGCGGTTCTTGCGCGAGCGCGCGCGCGATGACGACGCGCTGGCGTTCGCCGCCGGACAAGTTTTGCATCATCCGATTGGCGAGTGTCCACGTGCCGGTCGCTTGCATCGCTTCGCACACAATCTCTTCATCGCGCGCCGATTCGCGTTTAAACCAACCCAGGTGTGGCGTGCGCCCCATCATCACAATCTCGTGCGCGGTGAACCCATTGGGCACATCGAACATTTGCGGCACGACCGCGACACGCCGCGCGACCAGGTCGGGCGCGAGTTGATCGAGCGCGCGACCATCGAGCCACACCTGTCCGCGTTGCGGTGTGAGCGCGCGGCTCAACAACTTGATGAGTGTGGATTTGCCCACGCCATTCGGACCAATCACACCAACCATTTCACCGGGATTGATCTCGACATCCACCCCATCCAGGATTGGTTTGTGATTGTACGAGAACATGACATTCTGGGCACGCAATTGAATCGCATTCATCCCAACACCTCTCTCTTGCGACGTAACAAGAACAAAAAGAACGGCGCGCCGCAAAACGCCGTGATGATGCCAACCGGCAATTCGGTCGGCGCGAGAAGCGTGCGCGCGAGTGTGTCCGCAAGAATCAAAAAGATGGCGCCGATGAGCGCGGACATGGGTAAAAGAAAACGATGATCGGGTCCCCACACAAGGCGTACCGCGTGCGGCACAATCAAACCGACAAAGCCGATCAAGCCGCTCACCGCAACTGCCGCCGCCGTGACGAGCGATGTGGCGACGACGAGTGTGAGTGTGACGCGTTCAACCGGCACGCCGAGTTGTTGCGCCTGCGTCTCGCCAAGTTGCAGAACATTCAAATAGCGGGCATGCAAAAACAGAATCACCCAACCAATCGCGAGGTATGGCAACAACACAATGACCTGTTGCCAGTTGCTCAACGAAAAACTGCCCATCATCCACGCGACGATTTGAAACGCACGAAACGCGCTCTCACTGCGAAACATCAGGAACGACGTAATCGCAGAGAGAAATGCGCCGAGTGCCACCCCGGCAAGAATCAAGGTCGTCGGCGTGGCGCGCCCACCGGATTGGGCGATGATGTAAATGCTGAACGTTGCACCCATCGCACCGACGAAGGCAAAGAACGGAATCGCGCCGGCAAAACTAAACGAAAACATAATTGCGATGGTTGCACCAAGCGCCGCGCCAGACGACACGCCAATCAAGTACGGATCGGCGAGCGGATTGCGGAGCAAACCTTGATACGTCGCACCCGAGGTTGCGAGTGCGCCGCCCACGAGCGCGGCGAGCGCAATGCGCGGCAAACGAATATCGAACAGAATCGTTTCCCAACTCGGTTGCCAGGTCACAACCACTTGCGTGCCGGGCAATTTCGATGCGATGATCTGCACGAGCGTGTCGAGCGGAATCGCGACCGAGCCAAACGTGGACGCGACCGCACCAATCACCACGATACCCAGACCGGCGATCACGAGATAAAGTCCGCGTTGTTTGCGCGGTGCAGTCGCATCCACGGGTGGATTCATCATTTGAAAAGATCGGGGTACAACGCGCGGGCAATCAGGTCCAGCCCCTCGACGATACGCGGACCAGGTCGCGCGACCACATCTTCATTTGTGATTGGCACGACGCGATTGTTTTTGACCGCATTAAGATTCGACCAACCGGCGCGCGCTTTTAATTTTTCCGGCGTTTCACCAAAGAGCATATCGCCGAGCAAAATCACTTCGGGGTCTTTGGCAAGAATCACCTCCGCGGAAAGTTGCACGTACGAACCTTTGGCATCCGAAGCAATGTTCGCGCCGCCGGCTTTTGCCAGCATATCATCAATGAACGAGCCCGGTCCCGGCGTGTAGAGACTCGCATCAATTTCATAGAACACGCGCGGCTTGGCTTTGGCAGTTGCAACCTTGCTCGCCACCGCATCAATGCGGCTCTGCATCTGCGCGCTTAACTTGGTCGCTTCGGCTGATGCGCCGAGTAATTTGCCGAACGTCGCCATTTTCGAGACCACCTCGGTCACATTTTTCGGTTCGACCACGACGACGACAAGTCCGCGCTTTTCGAGTTCAGGCACGATGCTTTTGGCGTGAAGGTTTGTCGCGAGCACGAGGTCGGGTGAAAGACCGACCACTTTTTCGAGATCAATTTTGGAAAAGCCGCCGACCTGGGGTTTCTCTTTTGCTTCGGGTGGATAGTTGCAGTACTGGGTCACGCCGACGACGTTCGCCCCCTTGCCGAGCGCGTAAATCGTTTCCGTGTTGCTCGGCGCAAGCGAAACAACTCGCTTGGGTTCAGCTTTGATGGTAATCGTGCGCCCGGCATCGTCCGTGATGGTGAGCGGAAACGCCGCGACCGGCGCGGTGGTGGGCGCAGGCGTCGGCGCGACCGGGGTCGCCGTGGCACACGCACTCAACGCGAGCACGAAAAAAATTCCAATCAGAAAAAATATCTTGTTGTTCATCCCTTACCTTTCGAGTTCGACCAATGACGGCTGAACGCCGACCGTCGAAAAAAATTCGTTGCGCAAATAAAAAATCCCTTTGCCTGCTAGACAAAGGGATTAAGACGAATCGTACATCTTGACCTGCCCCCTTTCTCGCGAAGGTTGCCGTGGAGCGCGAATCGAGTTCGCTGGCAAAGGCAGGTTTTCTGGCTTGTTAGTTTTTTAGTTTGTTAGTTCGATAGCTGGCACATCGCCACGTTAACTATCGAACTATTCAACTAACTCACGATTTAACTAATTTACAGTTGCGGGACAGCACCGGCCTAGAACCGGATTTTCCCTTTTGAGACCCACGTGCATGGGGGTCACCTTTGCCAATTCAGTTGTTAACCTTGACCAGATTATAGCACACTATGTTGAAATATCAAAAAATCGTAAATCATCGCACGCTCAACCACACGCGCATCTCGTTCGGAAAAATCGTTTGCCCGTACGCAATGACCACGTCCGCCTCGTTCGCACGGACAGCGAACGCGAGCCACCCCTCCACCACATCGCCGACATTGATATTGCGACCTAGACGCGGCGCGGGCGGTACAATCGCCGGCGAGTCGGGTTGCGGATATTCTTGCCCACTCGATGCCATCGCACGAAAATCAAACTCGGACAAGACCATCGAAGCTTTGCGCCCGGCATTCAAATAATCCGCGCGCACTTTGAACAAGTACAATGCCCAATCCGAGGTCAATACCAGGTTCGATGGACTCGCCGCTTGAATCATCATTCGCGCTTCGTCGCCGCGATACGCGCTGAGAATCGCAAAACGAAGTTGCTCACCCTCGCGTCCCGTCCACACGATAGATTGACCAAGCGGCACGGGTCGCTCGCGCACGAGACCCAGGGGCGCAAGCGTCGGCGTCACCGAGGGTCGCGCCGTGGGACGCGGCGTGAGTGTGCGGGTGGGCGTTGGCTCGGGCGTGCGCGTATTCGTCGCTGTCGGTGTGTGCGTGAGCAGAACGACACGCGCAGGACGCGTGGCAGTCGGCTCTGGTTGTTCGCGCAAAAAAACGAACGCGCCGGAAAAAAGAAAACACGCGCCCAGGATCAACAGACCGCCCACCACAATCAACCCGGACACAATCCACCACCGCGTCGTCGAAACCGACGCGCGACGCGGCGGCGGCAGAAACATGGCAAGCCGCGCCTGGTCGTACTCGATGCGCGCATCGGGATTGCCGAGCACGGCGTACGCATCGTTGAGTTCTTGCATCCGCATCGTCGCATCCGGTGCCTGGTTCACGTCGGGATGATACTTGCGCACCAACCGCTTGTACGCGGCTTCGATAATTTCCGGTTCCGCCGAGGGATCAACCTGGAGAATTTTATAGAGGTCTTGGGACATAGTAAGGTCAGAGACCCCAAAGGTTTTGGAAAACCTTTAGGGTCTAGGGCTTGGCATTTTCCGCATCCGTGACAATCTGTTCCGCTTTTGCCGGCGACAACTCGCCGGCAAGCGGTCCTTCAACCCAGTCTTGACCATCAAGCGTAAATTCTTTTTTCCACACCGGCACGATGGCTTTGATCCGTTCGATGGCATAGCGCGACGCCGCGTACGCTTCGGGACGATGCGGTGCGCCGACCGCAATAATCAAACTCGATTCGCTGATTTTTATTTTACCGATGCGATGCACGATGGCAACGCGCACATCACTCCAGCGCGCGTGAATCTCGTCAATGATCTGTTGCAATGAACGTTCCGCCATTTCGGAATACGCTTCGTACTCGAGATACTTGACCGCTTTACCTTTTGCATTGTCGCGCACAACGCCGCTGAAAATCAGGATTGCGCCCGCGCCGGAAAATTCAACGCGCTTTGCCACCGCATTCAAATCAAGCGGACGCGTCGTGACCCACGCATTTTTTACTATGCGCGTCCTCGTTCGCGTTGTTCTACTTTTTACTTTTACCTTTTTACTTTTTACTTGCCCCGCCCCTCCACTCACCGGCGGCAAGAAACCCACTTCATCGCCGTCACTGAGCACGTGATCGCCGCTGACCAGCTTTTGATTGACCGAGTACGCCGCGCGCATTTTTTCCAGGCGCGGACTCGACACCGCGTACTCGCGCCACAACTGTTCAACCGTTATCCCGCTCACGAGTTGTTTCGTGTCGGTTTTCTTGCCGACCATTTCGCGGAAAATCGCAAAAAACTTGACCT
>CAZPIR010000114.1:7055-8847 GCA_964586085.1 uncultured Anaerolineaceae bacterium
GTTCGCTCCCCAAAATACAACGAGTGACGTGTGACGCACGCCTTGTCGCTTGTCACCCGCCACTCGGTTTTTATCAATCATCTAGCTACGCGGGCGAAAACCGCCACGTCGTTCACCTCGGTCACCACCACGATCGCCGCCGCGATCTCCACCGCCGCGTCCGCGATAGCCACCGCGATCACCACCGCGGTCGCCACCACGTCCGCCGCGATCACCACCGCCGCGCGGACCACGGTCGCGCTCGGCAGCTTGCTCCGGCGTCCATCCTTCGAGCACCGCTTGGCGCGAAAGGCGAATCTTGCCCGCTTCGTCCACTGCGATGACCATCACCATCATATCATCGCCGAGATTGAACCGGTCGCGCGGATTCTTGACCGGCTCCGTGTCCAACTGCGACACGTGCACCATGCCATCCGTGCCCGGCAAGAGTTCGACAAACACACCATAATCTTCGATGCGGGTCACTTTGCCGGTGTAAATGTTGCCGACCTTGGCGGTCTCTGTCATCGCACGCACACGTTCTTGCGCGAGGGTTGCGCCTTCGCCGTTCGTGGACGCGATAAACACCGTACCGTCTTCTTCGATGTCAATCTTGACACCAAACTCTTCTTGCAGTTTGCGAATCGTCTTGCCGCCTGGACCAATCACCGCGCCGATTTTTTCTTGATCAATCTTGACGGTGAGGATGCGCGGCGCGAACGCCGAAATTGTTTCGCGCGGTTCGGGCAGAACATCGAGCATTTTGCCCAGGATGAACAAGCGCGCTTGTTTCGCTTGCATCATCGCCTTGTGGAGCAAATCCGGCGCAATGCCTTGCAATTTCAAATCGAGTTGCAATGCGGTGATGCCATCCGCGCTACCCGCCACCTTGAAATCCATGTCGCCGAGAAAATCTTCCATGCCAATGATGTCGGTGAGAATCGCGTACTTGTCACCTTCGGTGATGAGACCCATCGCGACGCCGGCGACCGGCGCTTTGATCGGCACACCCGCGTCCATCAACGCAAGCGTCGAGCCGCACACGCTCGCCATCGAGGTCGAGCCGTTCGAGGACATGACCTCAGAGACGAGACGAATGGTGTACGGAAATTCACTCGCATCCGGAATCACTTCGGCGAGCGCGCGTTCGGCGAGCGCACCGTGACCAATTTCGCGGCGACCTGGTCCGCGCGACGAGCGCGCTTCGCCGACCGAGTACGGCGGGAAATTATAGTGGTGCATGTAACGCTTTTCGTCTTCGGGCGAAAGCGAGTCAATCGTTTGCGATTCGCTCGGCATACCCAGCGTGGCAATCGTGAGCACCTGGGTCTCGCCGCGCGTGAACAAACCGGAACCGTGCGTGCGCGGGAGCAAGCCGGCTTCGATGCTGATGGGACGCACGGTCAGCGTGTCGCGTCCATCGGCGCGGCGACCTTCGTTGAGAATCATCGCGCGCATTTCGGCTTTGACCTGGTATTCGAACGCTTCCGCGACATCCACCGCCGAGAATTTTTCGGCGAACACGGCAACCATTTCGGCTTTGACCGCGTCGAGCGCTTCGTTGCGTTCCGACTTGACGCCACTCGCTTTGATCATATCGGTGATGCGCGTGCCAAGTTTTTCGCGCAAGCCGCTTTTCAATTCTTCGCTCACGGTGTGGAGCGGATAATCTTTTTTCGGTTTGCCAACTTGGGCGCGCAATTGGTTTTGCAGTTCGATCACGGCTTGCATCGTTTCGTGACCTTTTTGCAAAGCGTCGAGCATCAACTCTTCGGTCACTTCGCTCGCCCCGGCTTCGACCATGATGACCGAG
>CAZPIR010000114.1:8857-9510 GCA_964586085.1 uncultured Anaerolineaceae bacterium
TGCCGGCGAGACGCAAATCGAGAATGGATTTTTCCATTTGCGAGTTGGTGGGATTGAAGACAAATTGTCCGTCCACGTAACCGACGCGCACAGCGCCGACGGGACCGGCAAACGGCAACTCGCTAATCGTCAACGCGGCAGACGCGCCAATGATCGAGAGAATGTCAATGAAATGTTCCTGATCGGCACTGAGCGCGGTGACGACAATGTTGACGTCGTTGCGAAAACCTTTGGGGAACATGGGACGCAGGGGACGGTCGGTCAAACGGCAAAGCAAAATGGCTTGTTCGCCGGGTCTGCCTTCGCGTTTGAAAAAACCACCGGGGATTTTACCAGCGGCATACAGTCGCTCTTCATAATCAACGGTGAGCGGGAAAAAGTCGGCGCCTTCTCTGGGAGCCGATGCGCCAGTCGCAGTCGCAAGAATCATGGTGTCGCCATGTCTCACGGTGACCGCGCCACTGGCTTGGCCGGCAAGTTTGCCGGTCTCGATTGTTAGCGTTCCATCGCCAAACGGAATCGAGAGAGAAAAAGTGTTGTTCATTCAGAACCTCCGAATTAGTTGGACAGTGCGATCGTGCGGTAGTTTGATAGGATTGCACTCGTCAACTAGACGCCCTCATCGGAGGCCAGGGACTGGAGACAAAGCCGGT
>CAZPIR010000115.1:0-6411 GCA_964586085.1 uncultured Anaerolineaceae bacterium
CAATCATAACAAAAAAGGCAATCATTTATTCCAGTAGAATAATAACAATTTCGACAATTATAAGAATGCTCTAAAAATATAGAATCGTAAATAACCTGAGAATAGTTAAAAATATCCACGGAATCAACCACATCTCGTGTTTCTGGGCCAGCATTATTGTAAAAATACATACAATCTTCAGCAAACCAAGTTATTGCACCCATATAACAATTTTTTGTAAAAGTTGCATTTTGAGCATACTCAGAATTTATACTGCCTACTCCATTATCATTAAACATTGATAATAATGGTACTTTATCTTGAAGCTCACGAAATTGTTCAAAAAATGGTCTTGAAAAATCTATATCTTTCCCATAAGTTTTTGGGTCCCAATTATCTCCCCACCAACACTTATTACAATAAACTGTCAGCGGTTTATCTTTATGATAAAGAGAAATTATATTTTTACTACACATATCACAATTACGATTATAAAAAGATAAATCATTTCTCCATGTAAATCTTCTTTGCAATCTGCAATCCGAACAAAACGTCGGTGGAGGAACCTTTATCTTTTCATAAAATCCAAAATCATCTGACTCAATAATAAAATCTTTTTTGCAATTTCGACAATTTTTTGTTTCAGATTTCATAATTTTTACACCAAATTTAAAAAAATGCGAATTAATAAACCTCCTGCTGATAACACCGCTCACAATAAATAATCTCTGGACGTTCAGGTGCATAAGAAGTTTCAAATTCATTGATACATCCTTCTTTCATACATTGTCTATGCCAGAGCTTTAAAGGATTACGTTGTTTAAGTCTATTATAGTGTCTACAGTTAGGACAAAGTCTAGGTAGAGGTAAATTCATTCTTTGGTAGAATTGAAGCTCTTGTGGAATGATTTTATAGGCTTCAGTACATCCCGACGCATCTTGGCCGGGACCCCGACCTCTTTGAGCGTCGGGGTTGTTTTTGCATTCTATTACTTTACCTATGATTGATTCATCTACATCTTTTATGTTATCAGGGATATCTTCGTTTTTAATGTCTATAATTTACTCCGAATCACCAAAAACGTAAACCCTAATTCTATTCTAACGATTTTTGCGCGGGTCTTTATGTTTTTCGCTTGACACGCGACTCTCGGAATGATAAACTCGCCCCATGACCGATTTGGAATTGGCGAAGCAAGTTTTGCAGGCGAACGCGCTCGCCTTTGTCATCGCCAAGCATGGCACCGTTTTGCGCACGGGTACGCGCGATGGCATCGGCGAATTGATTGAAGCAACCGATAACCTGGGCGAGCAAGCCCGCGACGCGGCACTCGCCGACAAGGTTGCTGGCAAAGCACTCGCGATGGTCGCGCGCACGGCAGGCATTCGCGCCGTGTATGCAACGCTGATGAGCCAAGCCGCGTGCGATACGCTGGCGCGTGACCAAATCATTTTTGAGTACGCGCAAAGCGTGCCGCTGATTTTGAACAAACGCAACGATGGTCCCTGCCCGATGGAAAAATTGACTCAACCGCTGGACGAGCCAAGTGCGGCGGTCAACGCTTTACGCGAATTCGTCCGCGCACGCGCCCAGTAATTTTTCGTAACGAGACAGGGTTGCCATTTGCAACGATTACGGCTATAATACGCAGGCGACGATTCTCACACTAGACGATTGTCGTAAATTGGCGTGCGGGAGAAAAACATGGTTCCGAATCGAGGACCCGTTAGTCCTCAGGAGGGAAATGCCAACAAACAAGGCGTAACCGCTGAGAACACCGGCATCAAGATGAGTGAACTCTCAGATTTGGATCTGGGATTCAAGCGGCTCAAGTACGGTGACATTGTTGCTGGCACCGTCGTCCGCGTGAGTGGGCGTGAAATCCTGATTGACATCGGCGCAAAATCCGAAGGCGTGGTTGACCATGCCGAGATGGAAAAAATGAGCGGCGATGCCATCAAAAAAATCCAGGTCGGCGAAAAGATTTTGGCGTTCGTCGTCAAGGCGGAAAATCGCGAAGGCGCCGTCGTGCTGTCATTAGTGCGCGCGCAACTCGAACGCGATTGGTTGGACGCCGAGCAACTGCTCAAGTCTGAACAGATTTTTGAAGCGCAAGTTGCCGGGTTTAACAAAGGCGGTTTGATCGTCCGCGTTGGTAAAGTACGCGGCTTTGTGCCGGCGACGCAACTCGAAAGCATCGCCCGCAAAAAAGTCGAAACACCTGAAGACGCCGCCGTGACCGAAGCCGATTTGAGCGCGCTCGTCGGCAAAAAGATCAAGCTCAAAGTCATCGAGCTGGATCGCGAACGCAATCGGCTCATCTTGTCCGAACGCGCGGCCATGCGTGATTTGCGCAAGACCGCCAAAGAACAAGTTTTGGGTGAACTCAAAGAAGGCGATGTCCGCACCGGCACCGTCACGAGCGTTGCCGATTTCGGCGTGTTCGTTGACTTGGGCGGCGTGGATGGGATGATTCACTTGTCCGAGCTTTCCTGGACCAAGATCGGGCATCCCCAAGACCTGGTCAAAGTCGGTGACAAGATCCAAGTGCAAGTGTTGAGCGTAGACCGGGATCGTGAACGCATCGCGCTCAGTCTCAAACGGCTCGCGCCCGAACCCTGGGCAACCGTCGAACAGCGTTATCAAGTAGGTCAATTGGTGAACGGTACAATTACCAAGCTCGCCTCCTTTGGCGCGTTCGCGCGGCTCGATGATAACATCGAAGGGTTGATTCACATTTCGGAACTGGCTGACCGCCGGATTCAACATCCGAAAGAAGTAGTCAAGGAAGGCGACACCCTGACCTTGCGCGTCGTCCGCATTGATGCGGCACGCCGTCGCTTGGGTCTCTCGCTGAAAAAGGTCGCCGATGAACAGTTCTCGGGCGATGTAGCTAACCTCGATGCTCCCGACGAGGAATGGCCCGACGCTGGAACCGAAGACGCATCTTGAGCGTAATCTCTTGAGAGACACTGGCGTCCCTGCACGATAGGGACGCTTTTTGTACCTGCGAGGCGTCGCAAGCCACGCCCATCGCTCCCGACTCCGCTGGCTTGCTTGAGGTGAAAAATGATGTCTGACAAGTTAGATAAATTTACCAAGCGCGCGCGCCGTGTCTTGACCTATGCGCAAGAAGAAGCCGCGCGATTGAGTCATAACTATATTGGCACCGAACACATCTTGCTCGGCTTGATTCGCGAGGAAGAAGGTCTTGCCGCCAAGGTTCTGCGCGATCTCGGCGTGGATCAAGCACGCGTGCGCCGCGTCGTCGAAGACATTGTCGGTCGCGGACAAGCGCCCGCCGGCACCCGGCTTTCGCTCACGCCGCGCACCAAGCGCGTGATCGAACTCGCCGTAGATGAAGCGCGCCGCATGGGTCATCATTACATCGGCACCGAGCACCTGCTTTTGGGTCTCGTGCGCGAAGGTGATGGCATCGCGGTCAACGTGCTGAAAAGTTTGAACGTCAGCCCGGACAAGGTGCGCGCGCAATTGCAACGCGCCGTGATGGAACAAGCGCCCGCCGGTGGACAAGCCCCGGAGAAAAAGCGCGGCGATTCCAAAACACCTTTGCTCGATCAACTCGCCACCGACCTGACCGCGCAAGCGGAAGAAGGCAAGCTCGACCCGGTGATTGGTCGCCAAAAAGAAATTGAGCGCGTGATTCAAATTCTCTCACGCCGCACGAAAAATAATCCGGCGTTGATCGGCGAACCGGGTGTGGGCAAGACCGCCATCGTCGAAGGTCTCGCGCAAAAAATCATCCAGGGTGATGTGCCCGGTCCCCTGCTCAACAAACGCGTCGTGCAACTCGATGTCGGCTCGCTCGTCGCCGGCACGATTTATCGCGGACAGTTTGAAGAGCGCATGAAGCGCGTGATTGACGAACTCAAGGGAAGCAAGACGATTCTCTTTATTGACGAACTGCACATGGTCGTCGGCGCCGGCGCGGCGGGTAGCGCGGTGGACGCGGCGAACATTTTGAAACCGGCATTATCGCGCGGCGAACTGCAAGTGGTCGGCGCGACGACGATGGAAGAATATCGCAAGCACATCGAAAGCGATGCCGCGCTCGAACGACGTTTCCAACCGGTCAAGGTGGACGAGCCGAGCGTGGATGAAACAATTCAGATTTTGAAAGGCATCAAGGAACGCTACGAAGCGCACCACGCGCTCAAGATCACGGACGAGGCGTTGACCTCCGCCGCGAACCTTGCCGCGCGATATGTGACCGAACGTTTCTTGCCAGACAAGGCGATTGACCTGATTGACGAAGCGTCCTCGCGTGTGCGGATGTACAAAGTTCCCAAGCCCACCGAGTACGTGACGTTGGACGCGCGGCTCAAGGAAATCGAAAAAGAAAAGAAAGAAGCCGTCGCGCAAGAAAATTTTGATCGCGCCGCCGAGTTGATGGGGCAGGAAACCGATCTGCGTGAGCAGATTCAGCAGTTGAAGGTGAACTGGCTCGAAACGATGGCGGAGAAACCGCCGCAAGTGACCGGCGAAGATGTTGCCGAAGTCGTCGCGATGTGGACAGGTGTGCCTGTCACGCGCATCGCCGGCGAAGAGAGCGCGCGCTTGCTCAAGATGGAAGAGGAATTACACAAGCGCATCGTCGGACAAGAAGAACCGATCAACAACATCGCGAAGGCGGTGCGTCGTGCGCGCGCAGGGTTGAAAGATCCCAAACGCCCGATTGGCTCGTTCATCTTCCTGGGTCCGACCGGCGTCGGCAAAAGCGAACTCGCCAAGGCGCTCGCCGAATTCATGTTCGGCGATGAGAAGGCGCTGTTGCAACTCGACATGTCCGAGTTTATGGAACGCCACAATGTTTCGCGTTTGGTTGGCGCGCCTCCCGGTTACATCGGGTTTGAAGAAGGCGGCCAACTGACCGAAGCCGTACGCCGTCGCCCGTACTCGGTCGTGTTGTTCGACGAAATCGAAAAAGCGCATCCCGAAGCATTCAACATGCTTTTGCAAATTCTCGAAGACGGTCACCTCGCCGACGCGAAAGGTCGCAAGGTGGATTTCCGCAATACGATCATCATCATGACCTCGAACATCGGCGCGGACCTGATTCAAAAAGATGCGGTGCTTGGTTTCGGCGGCAAACGCGATGAAGTCAAGACCGAAGAAGACGCGTATCAAAAGATGCGTGAGAAATTGATGGGCGAACTCAAGCGTTTGTTCCGCCCGGAATTTCTCAACCGTCTCGATAACATTGTCGTGTTCCGCACGTTGAGCAAGGACGACATTCTCAAAATCGTGGACGTGCAAGTTCGTTTGCTCAAACCGCGCCTCGACGAACATCAACTCGCGCTCGAAATCACGGACGCGGCAAAAGCCAAACTCGCGGACGAGGGCTATGATCGCAACCTGGGTGCGCGCCCACTCAAGCGCGTCATTCAGCGCACGATTGAAGACCCGCTCTCCGAGGGTGTGCTCTCACAAGAATTCAAACCGGGTAGCGTGTTGATTGCGGATGTGATCGAGGGCGAGATCAAACTCACGGTCAAGGAACAACCGCACAACGGCGGCGATGGCGATGTCGCGATGCCAGAGCCGGCGTTGATGACAGTGTAAGCCAAGTTCCAGATTCAGGGATTCAAGACAAAGGACACGGTGATGAACCGTGTCCTTTTTTTGTATGGGGGTTTATCCCCATTGACACTCCCAAACACGCTATGCTAAGATTGAACAAACAATTGGAGGAAAACAATGAAACGATTCATACCTGTTCTGTTGCTCGCATTGACCTTGCTGGCATGCGATGTGAGTAGCATCACATCCAATCTGCCGGGACAAAGCGCGCCGACGGCAACGACCGTTGCCAAAGCACAACCGACCGTGCCGGCTCCGACCCAGACACCGGTCATTATCGTGGTCACGGCAACCCCCGCGCCAGTTCAACCGACCATCGCGGTTCAACCCACCATCGGAGTGCGTGTGGCGACCGCGCTACCCACTGTCGGCGTGCAACCGACTACATTCCCCACCCTGGCGCCGTTACCCACGATTGGGGTGCAACCGACCGCCGTCCCGCAAGCAACGCCCGTGCCGGCATCCAACGTGCCGGTGTACGATGATTTCAACAATCCCGCCTTCACCGGCAAAATGGATGACGCGCGTTGGACGCGCCAGGAATTTGTGGGACCTTGCCCCGGCAATAAAAACTCGACCATCGAGACCGGACAAAAAGATGGCGCGTTCGTATTCAACCTGCCCTGTCGCGGTCCGCAGTACATCGTCGAGGTCAAACCGGCTCAGCGCAAAATTGTCAACGCTTATGAAATGCGTTTCAAGCTCGGCGACATCAATCCCAACACCAGCGCAAAATTCTGGATGCAGATCAACGGCAATAGCGGCGGCGACAACTGGGCAACCAACTGCACGCTTCTAGTCGGCGGTCGCGCGGAACTGGATTGCGGCAT
>CAZPIR010000115.1:6421-9507 GCA_964586085.1 uncultured Anaerolineaceae bacterium
AAACAACCAATGGTACACGCTCAAGATGACCATGGCACCCGATTCGCTCGAAGTCGCCTTCTTTTTGGATGGCAAGGAAATTGGCAGAGCGAAACCACGTTACGCCGTTCTGCTTTCTAATTTCACACCTGGGTTTGGCGTGATGAATTTTAGCGATGTGCCCTTTGGTCCCATCTACATTGACGAAGTGCGGCTCGACGCGCCGCGCTAATTCACACAAACAAAACGCGAGGACACGGTGATGAGCCGTGTCCTTTTTAATTGGCGTAGAATGAATTTGCGATATAAAATACGCGTATGAATAAAGAATACACTCTCGGAACATTTTTCGGTTTGCGTTTTAGCACGATGCCATCTGCCGTGATTGTCACCGGCTTGATGTGGTTGGGGGTCAGCGTCATCGCAATGACCTGGCTTAACTTTTCCCCAATCGAAGCGATCGTCGCCGCATTCGTCGCCGTGGCATTGCACTGGTTTTCCGAAATTTCGCATCAGCTCGGTCACGCGTTTATGGCACGACGTGCCGGCTATCCAATGCTCGGCTTGCGTGGCTGGGGCGCGCTCAGCACGTCCTTGTATCCACCCGACGAGCCGACCTTGCCGGGTGCCATTCACATTCGGCGCGCGATTGGAGGACCGGTTGTAAGTTTTGGGCTTGCGCTTTGCGCCGCGATCATTTTCTTTGCGCTCGACGCGATGAATGTGCGCGGCGCGCTGTGGTATCTCGCGCTCTTTTGCGCGCTTGAAAATTTATTGGTGTTTTGCCTCGGTGCGTTTCTGCCACTCGGCTTTACGGATGGCAGTACGATTTTAGAATGGTGGGGGAAATAATCGCATGACATTTTCAAAATGGTCTTGGCTCGTGTTCATCCCGATTTTTTCGTTCGCGGTTCTCGTCGTCGCGCCAACCCCAATCCAGGTCGCACACGCGCAAGCAACCGCGCAACCCACACCTCTCGTCAAGGAGACAAGCGTGCCCACGCAAACACTTGGTTTGAATCGCACCCAGTATTCCGAAAATTTTGTCATCGGCGATGCGCGTCCCGATGCGCCCGACCTCGCAAAACGGGGCGCGTTCGGCGTTGGCGTGCGCACGATGCGCGTCGTCAATCCGAATCAACTCGACATTCTCAAGTACAGCGTCGGCAACGATCCGCGCTACGACCGACCGTTGACGCTCGAAGTGTGGTATCCCGCAATTATTCCGGCGGGCGCAACGCAAATCGCGTGGTACAACGATGTGCTAGGTCGCGGCGCGAACGATCCCGCGCGCCCGAACACGCCGTTTGAATTTGCCGGGCGCGCGTTGCGCGATGCCGCGCCGGATGTCAAGAGCGCGCCGTACCCGCTGGTGATTCTTTCGCACGGCTATCCTGGGTCGCGCGTGTTGATGACGTACTTGACCGAGAACCTGGCATCGAAAGGATACGTCGTCGTCGCAATAGATCACACCGACTCGACACACGGCGATGCCGCCAATTTTGCGAGCACAATGCTCAATCGTCCGCTCGACGATTTGTTTGTGCTGAACGAAATCGCACGCCAGAGTAAAGAATCCTCGTCCTGGCTCAGCGGACTCGCCGACGCGAATCAAACCGCGCTCATCGGCTATTCGATGGGCGGATACGGTGCATTGAATGTAGCGGGCGCGGGCGTGACGCAGAGCGCAGTGGATACACTCGTCCCCGGTCGCAAACTCGCGATTCGGCAAACTGGCAATCCCGATTATCTCGCTTCGATGGATGCGCGCATCAAAGCCATCGTCTTGTTCGCGCCTTGGGGCGCAACCGTTTTCGATGCGGATGGATTAAAGGGCATCAAGGTTCCTTCGCTGTTCATTGCCGGCACAGTGGACACGGTTGCCGGGTTTGCGAACATTAAACGTTTTTACGAACAAGTGATCAACTCGGATCGTTATTTCCTGGTTTACGAAAACGGCTCACACAACATCGCGGTCAATCCCGCGCCCGCGATTGCTATGACGAACGTGACGGACTATCAACATTATTTGGAACCGGCGTGGGACACGGCGCGCGTGAATAACATCAATCAACATTTTGTCACCGCGTTCCTGGGCATGCATCTCAAAAAAATGGATTACAAAACGTATTTGGATGTGCCCACACTTGCCAACGAAAATAAATGGATTGGCTTTCCGGTTGCCCCCGCCGTTGGTTTGCAGATGTACCATCAAGCGGCAAAATAAAAACAGGTTAGCGCGAGTTTGTTATTAATGCCTATCCTAAAACGTCAGTCTGAAAACGAGTGCGTTAGCGAAATGCCAAACTGCCTCCCAGTTTTCAGTTTTATGTTCCCAGCGACCACGTAACTTGCGAAAAACATTTTGCCAAGCTTGGGTCCATTCAACAGCACGAATGGCGCGGCGCGATTCGCATCCGCGCCGATGCGCGGTAAGAATGAGATTGTCGCCGTAGCCCTTTATTTGTTACGAACGCGTGATCTCAATTTCTCCCAAAGGAGATCGCTCCGTTTCTTTCGGAATGCTTCGAGTCCCTTTAGGTTTTCGTAATAGCTGTCGCTTTCAAACAGGGATAAGATTGGCGGACAGTACGGTTGCATTCTTTCTGCAAGGTCTGCTAACTGTCCTTCAATCTTTAATTCATAAGGAACGGGCTTTTCCGGGATTATATCGAGCGATGCCAGAATTTCAGACTCGGTACTCTCGGTCAGAAATCCAATTATCGCCTCCAAATCCCACCAATGTTTCCCTTCCTTATCGCTTGGATCGTTTGCAAGAGAAGCAAGGCACATCTTGAGATTAACATCCCCGCGATCCACGAAAACGGCAACTATGCACTCGCGCGAAGAGAATGCGATCCAGCGGTTATCAAAATGCTCGGCTTTTATCCGCTCAGTGACTATAAATCCGTACTGTGTAATTAGAAAACGAAAATGTTTTTCCGCTTTCTCAAAAAACTCTTGATCGGTCACGGTGTACCTCACTTTGAAAAAGCCATTAAACTCCGATGTTACCTGCTCATTCCTTGTGTTCAAGCTCCAAATATGTTGAATCTCTCGCGTGCCAATTGTAGTTCACACACTTTCAAACGTTAGCAGTTCAACTA
>CAZPIR010000116.1:0-9499 GCA_964586085.1 uncultured Anaerolineaceae bacterium
TTGTCATCCCACTTGACCACACCCTCGTATGTCCATGTTGCGCCCTTGAGAAAATTAAACGCGGGCGCCGGAACGGGCGTCGCGGTCGGAGGCATGGGGGTTGGCACCACGGTTGGCGGCACCACGGTTGCCGTTGGCGGTGGCGGGACTGGGGTGGGTGCCAATGTCGGCGAGGAGCAACCGACCGTTAACATCGCCAAAAAAACAATCAACCCGCCGAAAAAGATCAGGGCTAGTTTTTTCAAATCTTTAGACATAGTGCCTCCTTGGGACTTGGATGACTCTACCCTATCACAAACTGGTAAACAAATCATCTATCAGATGATAGATTTTTATCTCAACGAAACGCGTACTCGCCCAACCACAAAAAAATGCCCTGCGCGTGAATCACTCGCAGGGCTAGTCGTGCTTATTCGATTTTATCGGCGCGTAAAGGTGAGCCAACCCGTGCCGCTCAGCGCTCCACTCAACGTGCGGCTGTTCGCGTTGATCGTGCCGCTAAAGTGTTGTCCGCCGGGTATCATTGCACCGAACGAAACCGCCCCGGTCACCGAGTTTGCCGAACCTTGGATGTCCACGATTTCTGGCGCGCCCGCCGTGATGTGAATCAACCGCCCGCTGATGGGACAGTCGGCGTTAAAGCACCCAAATGCTTGGTTCAGTTCGACGATGTAGGTCGGCGAATCCCATGTGCCGTTGTAATCGCGGCGTTGTGGAACCGGCGCGGGCGCCGGCGGAACAGTTACCGTCAACGTGTAGCGCGGCGCGGTGTTGTTGATTGCGCGAACCGTGAGATAGTAATCCTGGGTCGCAGGAACCACACCGCTCCAATTCATCGAGCCACTGCCCAACACCACCCCGTTCGCACCCATCACCGTGAACATCACGCTCCCATACACCGGCGACACTTGGACGTTGAGCGTTTGCCCACCCGAAATTTTCAGCACCCATTGATCGGCACCATTCACCGGCAGTGCACCGTACTGTGTTGACGAAATCGCGCCCGGCGCAAATTTGATGCGTTGCGGCAACCAGACCTGCGCGCCATCCGCCGCCACACACGGCGTCAGAGTTGCCATCATCAAAATCACGAGCGTTACGACGACCAAAATCAAGCGTTTCATTTTTGCCTCCTGTGAGTCGGCTGGCGATTTGTCGTCAGTCAGTTTTTGGTTTTCTCTGGCTGTAGCTTACCACTCGCAAGAACCAAAATCATCTATCGAATGATGTGAGTTGTTCTCAACGAAACGCGTACTCTATTTTGCCGGCACAAGCCCTTCACGCACGGCGTACAACACGGCTTGCGTGCGATGTTTCAGACCCAGTTTGCCGAGAATGTTGTGGACGTGCGTGCGCACCGTGCCTTCGGTCAACACGAGTTGCTCGCCGATTTCCTTGTTCGATGCGCCCTGCCCGACGAGTTTCAACACATCGAGTTCGCGTTCGGTCAGCGGCTCGACGAGCGCCTCTTCGCGTTCGCGGCGAAGGCTCATCGAAAGTTTGAGCGCGACCGTCGGGGGCAAGTACGAATTGCCGCACGCAACCTCGCGAATCGCTTTGAGCACCTCGGGTGGTTGCGCGTCCTTGATGAGATAGCCGAGCGCGCCGGCATGAATCGCCGCAAGCACCATCGCATCGTCTGTCGAGCTCGTGAGCACGAGAATGTGCGCGTCCGGGTTTTCGGCGCGAATGTCGTTGATCGCTTGAATGCCACTCTTGCCCGGCATCTGCAAATCCATGATCGTCACGTCGGGCTTGAGCGCGCACGCTTGGATGGAGGCTTCAATTCCATCGCGCGCAGTCCCGACAATTTTCAAATCGGCTTCGTCTTCGACCATCGCAATCAACGCGTTGCGCATCAACGGATGATCGTCGCAAATTAAAATGTCGAGTGAGGTCATTCGATTTTCTCCACACGCAAACAGATGCACGTCCCTTGATTCGGCGCTGTCTCGATCGTCAACCCACCGCCAATTTTTTCAGCGCGTGTGTACAGGTTTTGCAAACCCATCCCGCCCGCACGCACATTTTGCAAATCAAAACCCTTGCCGTTATCTTTGATTTCCAAGCGCAATGTTTTTTCCGCACCGCATAAATTCACGACGACCTGGTTTGCGCCGGAATGTTTGAGCGAATTGTTCAACGCTTCGAGCGTAAGCAAATACAACTCGTGCTCCACGTTCGGCGTGAGTGGCGGCGCGTTTGTGGTGATGAATTGCGCGTCAATGCCCGCGCGCTTTTCCACCGATTCGAGTCGCAGACGAATCGCCTCGACGAGATTGATTTGCGCCGCAGGCGCGAGTCGCAAATCGTACAGCAACAGGCGCATCTCTTTCAACGCTTGGCGCGCGCCATCGCTCATCTGCGCAATGGAAATTTCGAGTCGGTCGTACTTGCCTTGCTTCAAACGATTCGTCGCGGTGTACGCAGACAACACTAAACTGTTCAACGATTGCGTGACCGAGTCGTGCAAGTCGCGCGCGAGGCGTTGCCGTTCGCGCAAAATCGCGTTCTCGGCGAGCGCGGCTTGCATTTGCTTGCGCGCGGTAATGTCGTGCAAAATTACGAGCCGTCCCTGCTCGCCCAACGGCGCAACGCGAACGTCGAGCCAACCACCCGCAATTTCAATTTCAGAATTGGACACGGACGAACGCAGAGCAACACCGGTAAAATCCGGAAACGATTCTAGGTCTTTGCCAATCGCGTTGACATCCAGGTTCAAAAATTTCTGCGCGGCAGGATTCAGGTCAACGATGCGGTCGCGCGCATCAAGGACAATCACGCCATCGCTGAGATTTTCGATCAAGGTGTCGCGCGCCACCGGAACCAGGTCGAGCAGGCGCAAGCGAAAGATGCCGAACGCGATGAGCAAACCGCACACGATAAATGCGAGCGGCGACAAGTCCAAGCCCGCGATTGGGCTGAACCCCAAAATATAAATCGCGTTGAACGCGAGCGGGATGACAATGCTAGCGAGCAGAGCAAACGCTTGTTGACGATAGGCGTGTTGCACGTTCAGCGATGCGTTCGCCAAAATCATCAACGCGGCAAAAATCACCGCGTACGAGTACGCCGCATTGACCCAGAACCATATGCCGTGTCCGTAACCCAGGATGGCAAGGTCGCTTGGCATCGGGGCAATGCGCTCCCAGAACCAGCCATGCCAATCGTTTGTGAACACGAGCAGAAGCGTAAGCATCGGCAAGAGCCAACGCAACAACATCGCGCGCGGGGTGAGGAATTTCACCTGCCGCACATAATCGAGCGCGAATGCAAGGAGCAACGTCGGGCACGTTGCCGCGCCGACGTACGAAAATTTTGACCACGCGATTTTTGCGTTTGTGCCGGTCGCCAGCAATTCACCGGCTTCAGCCAGCGACCACACGGCAAGCGCGAGCATCAACCCGGCGAGCGCGCGCGCGCCGGGTGTCGCGCGACGTTGCCACGCCAGCATCGCAACGACGAGCGAAACAATGACTGCACACAGATAAAAAATCGCGTACGCGAGAATCATTTTTACTCTACGGGTTTGGTTCGGCCGGTCAGTTTTGCCGTGTCAACTATTTTAGCCGGGGTGACTCGTTCGTCTAGCATTAGCCCAGCCGCCAAAATTGCCATTGCCGGTTCCAGGTTTTGATAAATCGTCGCACGCGCTACCAATTTTTGCACGCGGAAATTCCGCAACACCTAACCGCCAAATGGCTACACATTCAACCGCGCCGCGCGTTTTCTCGATTGTCCCAGTTCGTAGACGTACATCGCCATCAAATAATAGCCCAAGCCAATATAAATCGCCGCGACCCACATGGGTGCATTCCAATACCAGGGAAACACATGCGCGGCAACAAACAACGGCGTGAGCGCGATCAACTTGACGACCCGCGTCCAGTACTCGAAACGAATTGCCAATGCTGACCATTTCGTGTCGCGCGCAAAATAGCGCATCTGCGCGATGAACTCGCTCAACTCAACCAGGAGCCAGAGCGGAAGCAAGGTGCTGGGATAACCCCACACAATCGCGATGAACAGAATGCCGCCGACAAAGGCGTGATGCAACCACACTTCGCGATGCCGGCGCGTGAGCGGCGTGAACAAGTTGTAGACGAGATAGCCGCTCAGCGTGATGAAAAACAAATCGCCGACCGAGTACGGCTCGACGTTGACGAACGCAATGCCAATCGTTCCAACTTGCGTCGCCGCCAACACGACGCCGCCGCCAACGGCGAGCACATCGTACATCAACGTGACGTAACGCGGCGCGTTGTGTTTTTCGCGCGCGAATTGGAACACGATCCACTCGACGCCGCGCCACGCGAGTGCGAAAACCGGCAAACTCAAAACGAGGAAGAGAAAATCAAACATGGTAGCTCACCAGCCGTTGCCGCGTTATTTCGCGCAACGGAAGCCGGTCGTGAAACTCGAATTCTCCGGTGTGTCGCCGCCGCGATAGGTCACATGCAAATTCTCGGCAAGGCATATGAATTCGCAGCCACGCTTGACGCGTAGATACCCGGCGGTGGGTCCGGTTGGATTGCGTTGAACAGAACTGGAATCGGAATATTCATCCCGCCAATCCGCGACCCACTCATCCACATTACCCAGCATATCCAAAGCGCCAAAAGGGCTGGCTCCTGCCGGAAAAGAGCCGACTGCCATTGTGTCGCGGTCTTGCTCGCGCATTACATTGAGTTTGTTCAACTCCAAGGTGTTGCCACAGGGATAGGTTCGGCTGTCCGTGCCGCGCGCGGCTTTTTCCCACTCGGCTTCGGTCGGCAAGCGTTTGCCAGCCCATTCGCAGTACTGCTTGGCGTCTTGCCAAGTAAGATTGATGACCGGATGATTGTTGTACATCGGCACACCATAGTACCACGTCCGCGAGAATGAACCAACCTGTGCGGGCGGGGCGCATTTGCCAGCATCCACACATTGCTTGTACTGTCCATTTGTCACCTCGTACTTGTCAATCGAAAACGCGTCGAGGTAAACCCGGTGACTGGGTTTTTCGTACTCGTCCGCGTCATTCCCCATCCGAAACTCGCCCGCCGGAACTTGCACCATGGTCACTTCAATCGGTGTCGGTGCCGGCGCCAATAGATCAAACGTATTGGGAGCAAAAAAGTTGATGACGAAACCGATACACCAAACCAAGATGCAAACCGCGACACCCAACAGTAACGCTAGAAAGACCTTCTGCCAATTCGACTTGCTCGGTATGGTTGAGGGTGATACGCCCTTGATTGTTTTCATTCTCTCTCGCTCCTTGGTCAATCAGCGCATTTCCGCTCGCGACAATCCGGGAACAATTCGCCGGTGTAGAATTGCGGGGCGGCGTGCGCGTATGCCGCCGTGACTTGGAATGCAGCCAGATCGTCATACGACCGCGCTGCGATTTGCATTCCGGTTGGCACATGGTTCGCATCGAAACCAGTTGGCGCGTTCACTACGGGAATCGTGTACATGAGATTGAAGGGTGGCGTGAGCGTCCAACCCGTTTGCGGATTGACCGATTTGCCATTGATGATCAATTCGACGTTCGGCGCAACTGGATCGAAATCGGCAGGCACGCGGTTGGTGGCGGTGGTTGGACAGATGAACGCACGGAAACCTTGTGCTAAAAGATTATCGTACTCGTGAAAACGCTCCGCCGCATAAGATTGCGCTTCGGCAAGTTGTTTCGCGCCCAATTCTTGCTGAGCGAGTTTGATAAAGTGGCGACCATAACTAGTCATTTGTTCCTGCAGACTCGGATCCATGAATGGATGTAGCATACTGCCCATGCCTGTCGCGAGGAGTGATTGCATTACCGCCATCACGATCTCTTGACCTTGCCAATGCAACTCTACTGGTTCGACAATCGCGCCTTGCTGTTCCAAAAGTTTGAGCGCGGCTTCGGTATTGCGTTTCACATCGGGGTCAATGGATGCCCAACCTTGATTCGGACTGTAGGCGATGCGCCAACCCTTGATGTCGGCGTAACTCGTTGGATAGTCAAGCTTGGGGCGCAGCGCACTCATTTGATTTGAGTGCGGACCGCAAATCGCGTTTTGAAATAAAGCCAAGTCTTGCAACGTGCGCGCCATCGGTCCAGACGTTGCTTGGGGCATAATCTCATCTCCCGGCACAACTGGCACGCGACCGTGCGGCGGCTTGAAACCGTACACGCCGTTCAAACTTGATGGAATACGAATCGAGCCGCCCATATCACTGCCGGTCGCCAATGTCGTAATGCCCGCCGCGAGCGCGGCACCAGAGCCGCCCGATGACCCGCCAACCGTATAGTATAAATTCCAGGGGTTGCGCGTCACGCCCCACAGTTTCGACCAGGTGCAAGCGTGCGCGTAAAATTCAGGGGCAGTCGTTTGCAAATGCATCACTACGCCAGCTTCGATTAGTTTGTCGACCACCGGCGTGTTGTGTTCCAGCTTGTTGTCTTTCATCAGGACTGAACCTGCGGTCATCGTCCAGCCCACCAAGCCATCCTCGTCCTTCATTCCGACTGTAATTCCTTCGAGCAGGCGCGGGTTGCCGTTGTGATAGCGACGTTCCGATTCGCGCGCGGCTTGCAGTGCTTCATCGAAATGCGTGTACGTCACACAGTTGACCTGGGGATTGACCACCTGATAGCGTTTGATTTGCGCTTGAAGCACCTCGACCGGCGAAAGTTGCTTGGCGCGAAAGCGTTTGAGCAATTCGGAGGCAGGCAGATAACACAATTCAAGTTCACTTGCCGAGAGTGAGTTGGTCATTTGATTGGGTTGTGACATGTTTTCCTTTCGGCTAGATGCCCTGGCGATGCACCACCCGCCCGTTCATCATCGTCAACTGAATCTTGACCTCGAACAATTTGTCCTTGGACACGTCGAATAAATTTTTTTCGAGCACGATCAGGTCGGCAAACTTGCCTTCTTCGAGTGAACCGATTTCGTTTTCCATTTGCATTTGGTACGCGCCGTTGATTGTGTACATTCGCAGTAACTCTTCGAGCGTGAATAATTTTTCGGCGGGCGGCACGAGCGTGGTCTTGTCGCCGGGGACGTGCCCTTCGTACGCCGCTTGCATTTGGTACAACGGCGCGAATTCATCAATGTCGGTGCCGGGAATATCCGTGCCTAATGATACATTCACACCCAAGCCAAGTAATTTTCGCTGAATCGAATATTCCTTGTCCACCTTTTCCTTGCCCAAGATTTTGAACGCTTCTTCGAGCTGTCCTTTATAGTTCACGAACCAGAGGGCGGTCGCATTTGCGCCGATGCCCAGTGATTTGAAACGCGGCAAATCGTCCGGGTGGATGAGATAAGTGTGATGCAACGTGTGGCGGCGACCCAGGTTGCCATGCTTGCGAATGACGATTTCGAACGCATCCAGACAGCGCCGCACCTCACCATCACCATCCACATGAATTTGCACATCATAGCCGGCGAGATGCATCGGCTCGATCCATTTGACCAATCGTTCGACGGTCCACAGGCTGTCGCCTTTGAACCCGGGCTGGTCGGCGTACGGTTCCAATTGCACACCCGAATGCGCCAGGTACACACCATCCCCCCAAATTTTCAGACCGGTTACGCGCACGAGTTCGGATCTAAAATTTTGGCTCCACGTTCTGAGCAAAAACAAATGACTATACGGGTTATCGTTCACGTCGTGCGTACCCAACGTGCCAACCACACGGCACGGTAGTTTGCCTTCCTTTTCCCATTTTTGAAGCAAGGTATAACCAATGTCCGCGTCCTCCAATGTTGGCGCGGTGATGCCCATTTCGTGGTACGCCGTGATGCCATGCATGGGAAGTTGGGGAATGACCATTTGCATCGTTTCTTCCACCGTGTCCGAGCCGTTGAATGTGCCGGTGAAAAACGCGACCTGGGCATACGCATCCGGCTCGACGGCAATACCGGTCGGCGTGCCGTCTTTTTCGCGCGGATAATAACTCGCACCCGGCACGGGGTCGGGCGTAAACCGCCCAACGAAGGCTTGCTCCATCGCTTTGGTGTTGAACCACGCATTGTGTCCATCTTCGTTGAATAAAAATATCGGCTTGTCTTTGCTCACGGAATCCAAATCCTGGCGCGTGCCTTGCTTGTCCGTAAACATCTGGAACGACCAATTGAAGCCCAGGTACACATTTTTTTCGGGATGTGCTTGCACGTACTCACGCAGACGTGCGACGATTTGAGCGGTCGAAGTGCAACCATTCAAATCCAAGCCGCGTTTAAAGATTGCGCCGGTCACAAAATGATTGTGCCCGTCAATAAAGCCGGGCATGAGCATCCGACCATTGAGGTCGACAACCTGGGTCTGCGCGCCGATCCATTTGCCAACGTTTTGGGTGGCACCGACAAAGACGATTTTCTTGTCCTTGACCGCAATCGCTTCTGCCCAGGGTTGTTTGGAATTGACCGTGTAGACCTTGCCATTTTGAAAAACAAAATCGGCAAACGGCGATGGCATCGGGGTGGGCGTATCTTGCGTAGGAATTTTCATTTGGCAACTGCTCAACGCCGCCGTCGCGCCAACGAGCGCGGTCGTTTTGATAAAATCGCGTCGTGTCATTTTGGACTTTATCATTCTGACAACTCCTTGAATTTGGTGCATTGATCTATTGTTCGTTTTGCGCGCGTCGCATTTCAACCTGGCGAATTTCTTGCTCAAGAAAATAGTTGAGCAATGAGCGCAACAAAATAATTGCGCCCAGATCAATCAACTCGTCGCGCGTCGGCGAAACGACCGTCGCCAAAATGTCGCTCGCGACGGTGAATTCGAGACCGAGCACGAGCGCGCGACCCAGCCGTAAGCGAATCGTTTGATGTGTTTCAGCTTACGCGAGCGCGGGTTGACGCAGGGCGCGCAAGTACGCGATCGATTCGCGCATAATCGCAATGCCAATCACCGTCGCCGCCGCAATTTCGCCTGCCGCCGCAACATAACCGAGCGCCACATCGAGCCAGTGCACAATCGGATTGGATTCGGTCGGCGGCACAGCAGGGTTGAGCGCGAGCAACGCGACGAGACCCAGGATGAGCACGACAGGAATTAAAACGTTCGCCCCAGTTTCACGATTCATAGACACCTTGAAACGCAACAAGACCTTCCAGGTCGCTTCGCAAAAACCTGGAAGGTCTGATTCCATTTATTTGAACTTGCTCAACACATCCTGACCCAGGTCTGCGCCGTCCGTTTCCATGTTCAACGATTTGATGGCTTGCCCGACGCCGAAATCAATCTTTTTGAGATCAATCATGCGATACGATGAATTGAGCAAGGTCTTGTAATAGAACACCAAATTTTTGTGATCGCGGATGACCGTCCACTGCGTGTACGTGCCGCCGTATGGCATCAACGAACTCGCCGCTTGCGCGTCCGTCTTTGCTTCGACGCCTTCGCCCGGAATGAAACTGATGCGCCCCATCATCATCATCGCAAATTCGATGGCTTCGCGATTGTTCTTGGGCTTGACCAGATCATCGCGCAGACGACTGAGCACGATAAAACGCGA
>CAZPIR010000117.1:0-9444 GCA_964586085.1 uncultured Anaerolineaceae bacterium
GCCCGTTTGATTTTTTCTTCAACCTTGCGGTGTGCGCGTTCTAGCCATTCTGCTCTCTTTTGGTCAAGGCGGTCGAGTAGTTTTTTCAAGTGTCGACTTGATTGTTCCAACGTCCATACACGCGCGAACATAGTAAAGAATGCAAACAAAGCAAATGCGATGTACAAGATGTCAAATCCCAAAATCCTGGTGGCTAATGCGGAAGGATTGCTTTGCTCCATCAAAATATAAACGATAAAAACCAAACTAAACAGAGAACCTCCAACACATGCAACGGCAAATCCTATTTTGAGTGGTTCAGAAATTTTTGCTTTCCACGCAATGATAGCAAACGCGATGGTTGTACCCCAAATAAAAATTCCGCTCAATACAATGGTGATGAACGTGATTAAACTTGACGTCAATAATTCCGGTTCGATGTTCATTTGTATTCTCCAAAATAAAGCCAACCACCCAACTACCGAACCACCCAACCATCTACCGATTATCCTGTGCCAACTTGTTGATCTGCTCCGGTCCCGCGAGCACGGCAAGCACATCGTTTGCCGCAAGTTTGCTATCGCCGCTCGGATGCAAATCGGAAACGCTGTCGTGACGCACGAGCACCACGCTCACATCGTACACTTGCTCGATGCGCCCAACGGTCATGCCCGCAATTTTCGATTTTGTCGCGATGTTCAAGCGCGCGAGCGACAATGCTTTTCCTTCAATCGTGATCGGTTGCGAAATGTCCATGCCCGCCGCGGTCGCCGCAAAAACCGGCGCCGCCATGCCGGTCGCCGAGAGTGCGGTAAAGCCAAATTGCTTTTGTAATGCTTGCGCGAAATCGTCATCGAAAATCCGGATGATGACACGAATACCCGGATTCAGCGTCCGCGCCTTGACCGCCATGTGCAAATTCAAATTATCGTTTTGCGTGCAGAGCACGAACGTGTGCGCGTTACGCACGCCCGCCGCTTCGAGCAATGCCTCACGTGTACCATCGCCTTGTAAGATCGGCACGTCAAGTTGGCGCAGTTGATCAACCAAATCTTCGCGTGGTTCCAATTCGATGGCGACGACATCCTGGTTCAGGTCGCGCAGTTGTTGGACGACGCGAAAACCCAAATGTCCTAGACCAACGAGGATGATGTGATTATTAAAGGTCGAAGCGACTGCCATTTCCCACTCCCTGCCGCGCGCGCGACGATTGAACAACGAAACGCCAAACTCGGTGAGACCTTGTGCCAGAATGCCAATGCCGAGGATCGGCATCACGAAATAAAATGCTTCGAGGTACCACGCGCGCGGAAATTCTTGACTGGCTTGCATAAACACCATCGTCAGCGCGAGATAAATTGCTTCGACGGGATCGGACACGGTTTCGCCGGCTTGCTCGGCGAGATAGAAATACAACATGCCCCCGCCGACGACGAGAATCAAAAACAGAAACAGCGGCGTGCGAAAATCGCGCAGGAGCAAAAAGGTGTCGCGCCAGCCGGCGCGCAAGTGGCGAAACCAGGAAGGTGTTTTCATCGTGCGCACGCCGATTTATTTTTCCGGTTTTTTCTGCGCGTCTATTTTGGCTTTGAGCCAGATGCCCAGCACTGTGCCGATCAAGCCGATGAACGCGACGAGGATTGCGCCGGAATTATCCAGAATCGAATCCATGATGCGCGAGCCGGGTGCGACGGGTGTGGGGGTGGGCGCGTCCGGTGTTTTCACGATAATCGTCAACGGAACATTTTGCAACACATCGGTGCTGACTTCGGTGGTTGTGCCATCGCGAATCACCGGAATCGAAAGTTCCACCGAGAGGTCATGCCGCCCGGCAGACTTGGGTCGCACGATCCAATCCCAGACGAGTTCTTTGGTGTTGTCCATCGTCCGGCGAATCGCGCTGGGCTGATCAATCTCGAACGCGAGCGCGCGCAACTGGGCGATCATCACCGGATAAAATTGCACGTTGCCGCTGAACTTGTACACAAATGCCGTTGCGCCCGGGGTAGTGGTTGGTTGCGGAATCGGCGTGAGCGAAACAAGTTGTTGCGATGGGGTCAGCCGCATCCGCACGCGCTGTGTATCGGTTGCGAACATGGATTCCGAATATGCCAATTCGATTTGCGCGAGACCCAGGTTGTCTTGCGTGTTGACGCTCGCCGTCACGCGCGTCGTGCCATCCGCTTGCGTGGTTTGCTGGAGATTGCGAACCTGGATGCCGGAACCGGGCGGCAAACTTTTGGTTGGCGCCGGCGTGGCAACGCTGACGGGCGGACGAAACGTTGGGGCGGGGGCGGGCGTTGGTTTTGCCTCGGTGTTGGCGCACGCCGTTAGCAAGAGGATGAGCAATCCGAGCACAAGAATTTTTTTCATTATGCCTCCAAACAGGTGGAATAAATTATTGAACCGTGATCAATTCTTTGATTTGTTCGAACATCGCATCGCCGATGCCGCGCACTTTTTTAATGTCGTCGATTTTGGCGAACGCGCCATTTTGTTGCCGGTACTCGATGATGCGTTGCGCAATCGCGGGACCGATGCCAGGTAGCGTGTCCAGTTCGGCGAGCGTCGCCGTGTTGAGATTGACCTTGCCACCCGGCGCTTTGACGACAGTTGGCGTGCCGCGCGCGGTTGTCGGCACGGATGCTGGGACTGGTGTCGGCGGAGTTTCGCCGAGGGTTGGCACGTACAACTGCTCGCCATCATTCAATTTACGCGCGAGGTTGAGCGTGCGGGTGTCGGCGTTGCTCGTCGTTTCACCGGCAAGCGTGAGCGCATCTTGCACGCGACTGCCGGCGGCAAGCGTATAGACACCCGGTTTGTTGATTGCCCCGCGCACGTCCACCGTGAGTGAAGCAAGCGTGGGTGTGGGACGCGGGGTCGGCGTGCTCATCGCGAGCGCGGTGGGTTCGGGTCGGCGCAAAAAGAAAATTGTGCCGATCAACACCAACACAAAGAGGAACATCATCGCGAGATACGGGCGGTAACGTGTCATGGCTTCGTTCATCCGTCATCTCCGGTGGAGTGGTTTTAGTTCGGGTGCGATTATACCACAAGTGTTTTGGTTTTGAAGAGGGGGTTCAAAACGGCAAAGCGATAAATGATTTGCGGGGACACAATGCCTCGCGCATCGTGCGCGCACTTGGATAACGATTTTCTGGGTCAATCTCCATCGCTTTGCTGATGACGCGCTCGACCTGCGGCGAGACGGTGGGGTTTTGTTTGCAAAGCGAGGGCAGTTTGAGCGCAATGTTGATCGAGGTGGGCAACATGCGTTCGACCGCGCGCGGCGGCAAACGCCCGGCGAGCAAATAATACATCGTCGCGCCGAGGGCGTAAATGTCGGTGCGTTGATCGGTCGCGTTGCCGCTGTCGGCGTACTGTTCGGGTGGCGCAAACTCGACGGTGCCAATTGCGTGAATGAGTGGTCCGCTTTCGAGTTGCGACTCGACTTGTTTCATCAAGCCAAAATCAATCAACACCACGCGACCGTCCGGCGCGAGAATCATATTTTCCGGTTTCACGTCACGATGAATGATGGGCTTGGGGCGTTCATGCAAATACGTCAACGTGTCGAGGACCTGGAGCGCCCAGCCAAGGACGCGACTTTCTTCGAGCCGCATAGTGTTGGCGCGCGCGTGCTCCTCGATGTGGCGAATTGTGTAGCCCTCGATAAATTCCATCACGAGGTAGGCGTTGTTGTCGTACGCAAAATGTTCATACACCTTGGGCAGGTTGGGATGATCGAGTGGTTCGAGCACATCCATCTCGTGCATCAAGCGTTCGCGAATCGCGGCAATGTTGTTCGAACACGCCGGGTCGAGGCAACCTTCTTTGATTGCGACGATGCGATGGTTGGTGAGGTCCTCGGCTTGATAGATCGCGCCCATGCCGCCGCGTGCGACCTGTCGCAAGATCACGTATTCAAATTTTCCCGCGCCCAGTTTTGCGCCTTCAAAGAGAAACATAACGCCTCACGATGTTGGCATGGTGGACAGTGAATAGTGGGTCGTGATTAGATCATCCACCATTCACTACACACTCACAATGCCCTGTCGAATCGCGTACTTGACCAACTCGGTGCTCGAATGAATATCCAGCTTTTCCATAATGTTTGTGCGGTGCGCCATCACGGTCTTGACGCTGAGACACAACAACTCGGCAATGTCCTTGTTGCTCTTGCCCTCGGCGATCATTCGCAACACTTCTTTTTCACGTTCGGTGAGATGCGGACGCCCGGTCTCTTCGGCGGGACGCTGGATGTAGCGATCCATCACTTCGCGCGCGATGCCGGGTGGCAGATACGCG
Source organism: uncultured Anaerolineaceae bacterium (assembly GCA_964586085.1). Classification (GTDB taxonomy): domain Bacteria; phylum Chloroflexota; class Anaerolineae; order UBA4142; family UBA4142; genus JACRBM01. Next base: position 4,288 of record CAZPIR010000117.1, read on the forward strand.
CCTTCGCGGAACACACTGCGAATTGCGTTAATCACTTCGGCGCCGCCAGATTTTTTAAGCACATAGCCTGCCGCGCCAGATTGCAACAATGAAAACACATACTCGCGATTATCGTGTTGTGTCAGAATCAACACACGCGCATCGGGGTGGGCTTGCTTGAGCGCGCGCGTCGCTTCCAAGCCGTCCATTACCGGCATCGCCACGTCCATCACGATCACATCGGGATTCAATTGCTTGAACACGTCGAGCGCGAGCGCGCCGTTCTCCGCTTCGCCGACGACCTCGATATCTTCTTGCAAAGAGAGTAAGGTGCGCAGACCTTCGCGTAGTACGGCGTGGTCGTCTGCAAGCACCACTCTGATTTTTTCCATCACTTGTTCTCCACCGGCACACCAATCGAAACGTGTGTGCCGTGTCCTGGGATCGAGACGATGTGAATTTGCCCACCGAGCAAACCGACGCGCTCGTGCATGCCGACCAAACCCAGTCCGCGTTGCCGGTCGGCTGACCGCTCGACCTCGTTCAAATCAAAGCCGATACCATCGTCACGAATATCAATTTTGAGCGAACCATTCTGCCGGACAAATTCCATGCGCACATTGCGCGCGCCTGAATGACGCGCAATGTTGTTGATCGCTTCCTGTCCCACCCGAAACAGCGCGGTCTCGATGCGCGGGGAAAGCCGCGTGAGCGCGCCGCGTTCTTCAATGCGCACGCGCATGCCTGCCGCCTGCAAACGCGATTCGGCGTACCATCGCAACGCGACGAACAAGCCCAGGTGGTCGAGCATACTGGGTCGCAAATCGTGAATCAACTTGTGCACGTTGTCGAGTGTTTGCGCGACCAGGGTGCGCATGGTGGACATGGTTTGTTGCAGGCGCGGATCGTTGCACGTGGCTTGCGCGGCTTCCATCGAATAGATGAGTGCCGAAAGCGCTTGGCTCGTATCGTCGTGCAAATCGCGTGCGATGCGTTTGCGTTCCTCTTCTTGCACCGTGATAACTTTTTCGAGCAGTTCGCCGCGCAATTGTTCGCGGCGCGCCAACTCTTCGTACAGTCGCGCATTCTCCACGCCCACCGCAATTTGATTGCCAAGCGCCATCAATAAATCAACCTGGTCTTGTTTGAAATCGCGCATGGTGTACGTGCCGACACACACGGGGCCGAGCGTCACATCGCGGCTGATGAGCGGCACATGCACGAGCGAGCACAGTCCGGATAATTTGAGTGCGCGTCCTGCGCCGCCGGAATAACGTGAAAGGTCGTGCACGATGATGGGTTGACCTTTTTCGATGACGCCGCCGCACGCGCTGTCGTCGAGATGCAAGCGCATCATCGCGTTCGCCGCTTCGTCCGATGTGCCGAGACAACATTGCGGTTCGAGCGCGCGCGTGTCGCCGCTCAAAAGAAAAATCGTGCCCGAGTCCACGTTCGCCACGCGCAAAACTTTTTCGAGCATCGTCCGCAAAAAATCGTCGAGGTGCAAGGGCTGAGTGACGACGGCGGCGACCGAACTGAGCGCCGCAAGTTCGCGCGTCCGGGTTTGCACGCGCCGATCCAGGTCTTGTGCCAGTTCCTGGATTTCGGCGATGCTCGTTTGCAAACGTCCGCGCATCATCTCGAACGTGTCGGCGAGCGCGCCGATTTCGTCGCCGCGATGAACGCTGATGGGTGTTTGCAAATCGCCTTGCGCGATGCGTTCTGCCGCCATTTTCAATTCTTGCACTGGCGTAATCAAGTAGCGCGTGGTCAGCCACACGAGGATGATGGCGCCGAGCACGGCGATGATGCCAAACAAAACGACGCGTCCTTGCAATTGGCGTGACGCGTTAAACACTTCGCTGTCGGCTTGGCGAATGACAATGCCCCAGGGTGCATTACGCAGGGGCGTAAAGGCAATCACATCCAATTGGCGTTCGCCGACGGTTGTGGCATCATGGCAATTGTGGCACGTGGTCACCACATTTTTGCCGTCGCGAATCATCGAAACAAAACTGTCGCCGTGATCCGCGCGCACCATCACGCGCTCGGCTTGCGTGCTGTACAAAATCAAGCCGGCGGCGTCCACGATTTCGGCGGACGCGGTTTTGCCCAGCGCGGCGGTTTGCACGAGCGAACTCACACCCAGCTTGTTCAGGTCGAGATCGGTGACGAGCGCGCCGCGAAATTGTCCGCGCTCATCGCGCACCGGCACCGCGGCGACAATCGTCATGCCGGCGTTGGTGACGACGAAAGAATTTTGCTGGGTAAGCGCAATCAGATGGGGAAATTCCGGCGATGCGACCAAACCGCGATCCGACAGAATGACCTTGCCGTTCAAATCGGTAAGCCAGAGTGAACCAATCGGCAAACTGCGTCGTGTGTTCGGATTACCCAGGTCGGTCTCGGCGAGGGTTGGAAGCGCCGCGAGCGATTGCAGAAACGCTTCGACGTTGCTCAACACATAGTCGGTGTGATTCGCGGTGATTTGGGCGAGCACACTCCGATCTTGGAGCGCGCGGTCGGTTGTTTCGCGCGCCGCCAACATCGTGAGGATGCCGAAAATGGAAATGAGCGCGAGCATACCCACGACAAAGATCAGCGTCATCATCGTTTTGAGCGAGAGGCGCGTCCAAAATTTGCGCGTAAAAAATTGATGGAACCATTTCATCACTTCTAGTTTAACCTGATTAAAAGCACAAGTCAAAAAACGATTTTCGTGCGAATGCGGCTTTTGATGTATAATCGCCTCGCCATGATTCACTATCCGATTGTGCTTGTGAATTTAGAAAACGCGTTTGTGATTGGCGGTGGTGCAATTGCGACGCGCAAAATCGGGGGTTTGCTCGATGCCGGCGCGCAAACCGTGACGGTCATCGCGCCGCAACTCTCCGCGCAAATCGAAACTTGGGTTACACAAGATAGAGTTAAGGCAGTGCGACGCGCGTACGCGTACGGCGATTTGGTGAAGGCGCGCCTCGTCATCGCCGCGACGAACGATGCGCAAGTGAACGAGCAAGTGTGGCGCGAGGCGATTGAGCGCGGCATTCTCGTCAACGTCGTGGACGACCCGCCGCACTGTAATTTTCACGTCCCCGCGATTGTGCGACGCGGGAACATCGCGGTTGCAATCAGTTCCGGTGGCGCGAGTCCCGCGCTCTCGAAACATTTGCGGCGTGAAATCGAAAATGTGGTCGGCGACGAATACGCGCAGCTCTCCGCGCTCCTCGCCGAACTGCGTCCACTTGTGCAGGCAAGCGTTCCGCAAAAACAACGCGAAGAATTGTGGCACAAGTTGATTGAGGCGGCGCTGCCCTTGTTGCGCGAAAACCGCGCGGATGAGGCACGACGACTAGTACAAAGTACGATTGAGAATATTGAACCGCAAAGGCGCGAAGAAAATATATGAACCTTGGTGTTCTTTGCGTCTTTGCGGTAGGATTTTGATTTTGAAAAAAATTATCCTCGGCACACGCGGCTCGCAACTCGCGCGCTGGCAAACCGATTGGGTCGCCGCGCGCTTGCGCGAACGCGTACCCGACATTGAAATTGGCATCGAAATTATCACGACGCAAGGCGATCGTGTGCTCGATACACCCTTGCCGCAAATCGGCGACAAGGGTTTGTTTACGCGCGAAATCGAAACGGTATTGACCCAAGGTCGGATTCACGCGGCGGTTCACTCGCTCAAAGATTTGCCGACCGAACTGCCGGATGGTTTGATGCTCGCCGCGATTTGCGAACGCGAAGATGTGCGCGATGCGCTCGTCACGAAACATGATTGCACTTTGCGCGAGTTGCCGCACGGCGCGCGCATCGGCACGAGTTCACTGCGACGCGCGGCGCAACTGCGCGCGTATCGTCCCGATTTTCAAATCGTCAATTTGCGCGGCAACGTGGATACGCGTTTGCGAAAATCGGCAAGCGACGACTACGATGCCATCGTGCTTGCCGCCGCCGGACTGATTCGACTGGGACACGCAAATCGCATCGCCGAATTTTTATCGCTCGACGTGATGTTGCCCGCGCCCGGTCAAGGCGCGCTCGCCGTCGAAATTCGCGCGGACGATGCGGACGCGCGCGCGCTTGTTGCACAACTCGATCATGCACCGACACGCGCGGCGACGAATGCGGAACGCGCATTCCTACGCGCGCTCGGCGGCGGATGCCAAGTACCAGTCGCCGCATTCGCCCAAGTGAGTGGCGATTCATTGCATTTGCGTGGACTCATCGCAAACGAGGACGGCACGCGAATTGTGCGCGGCGAGATCAGCGGTGGCGTGAATTCTGTAGAATTGCTGGGTGCAAATTTGGTAAAACAACTACAGCAGGACAAGGAGACAATGTGACAAGGAGCATTTCTCCGTGTCCCCGTGTCTCCTTGTCGCTGATTTCAAAATGATATGACTGGCAAAGTTTATTTGATCGGCGCGGGTCCAGGCGACCCAGGATTGATCACGGTGCGCGGTGTTGAATGTTTGCAAAGCGCGGATGTTGTCGTGTACGATCGGCTCGCCGCGCCGGCACTGCTCGATTATGCGCGCGCGGATGCGGAAAAAATTTATGTCGGCAAGGCGAGTAGCGATCACACGCTCCCACAAAATGAAATCAACGCCTTGCTCGTTGAACAAGCACGCGCCGGAAAAATTGTGGCACGACTCAAGGGCGGCGATCCATTCGTGTTCGGTCGTGGCGGCGAAGAAGCCCTCGCGCTCGTTGATGCCGGCATCGCATTCGAGATCGTGCCCGGCGTGTCGTCCGCGATTGGCGCGCCGGCGTACGCCGGAATTCCGGTCACGCATCGCGGCGTGGCGACCTCGTTTACAGTGACGACAGGACATTTACAGAATTCAGATGTCAGTAGTCAGAAATCAGCAACACGAATTTTTCTGATGGGCGTGGAAAATTTGGCGAGCATTGTCGAGGCATTGCATAGCGAAGGTGTTGATGCGAGCACGCCTGCCGCGCTTGTGCGGTGGGGCACGACGACGCAACAGGAAACGCGCGTCAGCACATTGCAAGATATTGTCGAGATTGCGCGTGGATTGCAACCACCCGCCGTGCTCGTCGTCGGCGAGGTCGTGAACCTGCGCGCCAAGTTGGCGTGGTTTGAAACGCGTCCCTTGTTTGGCAAACGCATCCTGGTCACGCGCGCGCGCGAGCAGGCGAGTGGGTTTG